>NZ_JABXEO010000127.1:0-15591 GCF_013372585.1 Myxococcus sp. AM010 | reverse complement strand
CGCGCTCGCCTTGGAGCGGCTGCGGCTGGCCGGACATGCTCCGGAGAAGCTCCGCGCGTCACCACGAAACATCTGCTCCCCCCTCTTCTCGGGGGCTCGCGACCAACGCCCCCTCAATCTCAAATACGGACCCAGCCCATTTTCTTGTGCATTCTGTTCAAAAAAATCCGGGGCGCCCCGACTGGAGGCGCCCCGTGAAACCTGTATCGCCAGCGCGATTCAGGACAATCCGGAAAAGTGACACTTATTTACGACGTGCGCTGTCCGAGCCGTCCGGGTGAGACGCCGTCTTCACGGACGGAACGACGGACATCCTCGCCGAGAACGGCGGGTGCGCCGTCAGGCCCGGGGTGGGCTCCGGCGGTGGGTCATGCGGGTTGATGCTCACCACCGCCCCAGCGCGCTTCGACTTCTTCGAGAGCTTCTTCACCATCGCATCCCCCTCTGCGCGGCACCGGCGGGGTCCAGCGGCATGCCGACGCCCCCGCCTCCGCCCCGGTACTACGCCCCGAGTCGGATTCCTTGGCCGTCATTCGAAGAGGAGGATGCCGTGGACCCAGTCCGCGGAGGGGTGGGCCGCCAGCCACGTGCGCCGCTCGTCACGGAGCGCGAGGGCCGCTGGCGCGCCGCTCCGGATGCGCTCGCGAACCGCTTCGAAGAAGCGCCCCGCCGAGTCGGGGATTTCCGCCGTGGAGGCCAGCACCGTGGCCGCGCCGGCTTCGATGAAGGCCACCGGCAGGCTGAAGGACTCATGAAGGAAGGGCGTGGCCCGGGCCGCGCTACACGTGGCCAGGAGCACGAGCGGCGCGTGCTCCAGCTTCAGCGCGCGGACCTGGGGGGCGGACAGCGCATATTGGCCGTCTGCTTCAGGCGCCAGCACCACCAGCGAGGCGTCCGACATCTCGGGGCTGAAGGCGCCGTGCGCGTGGATTTCCACCTCGCTGGCCCGCGCCATGGCCGCCAGCACCCGCGTCGGCGTGGCCTGCACGCCCGACAGCTCGATTCGCCGCGGGTCCGGCGCGTGCGGCGACGCCAGTGGAAGCAACCGCGGGAGGCCCAGCGACGCGGGCGCCTCCACCCCGTTGACCACCAGGTGCGGCCCGCGGCCAGGCGCCGGCACGGGAGCCGCGCCTCCGGGCCGCCCCACGCGGTAGCTCCAGGCGAGGTCCGCGGGCAGCAGTCCCCGCAGGCCATGCACCGGCGGCAGCGCGAGCACGTCCACCCGCTCGCAGCCCCGCAGTGCGGCCTGGAGCGATGGAGGCACCAGCCCGGACGCGTCCCGTCCCAGGGGCTCCGCGCGGCTGGCGTCGAAGTGCCCCTGCAGTTCGCCCGTGGCGCCGCGCAGCGCCACCACCGAGCGCTCGTAGTCCACGGCGACGCCCAGCACACACCGCCCGGGGACCTCCACCTGGAGCGCGGCGCCCATGAGCGCCAGGGCCTCCTCTGGAGCGTCCGTGCGGCCCGCTTCGTGCGCCAGGACGTTGTAGGCCCCCATGCGCGTCTTGCGCGCGTCCACGTCGTTGGGAAGGGACTCCGCCTGTTGGATGGCGCCGCGCAGCAACTCCAGCCCGGCGGCGCGGTCTCGCTCCAGGACGAACTGCCCCTCGGCGAAGCGCATCTGCGCGAGCTTGCCCGGTGAAGGCTGCGCCCGGTGCAGCTCGGCCAGGGTGCGGCGCAACAGGTCCGCGTCCTGACGGTCCGCGCCGAAGCGCGACAGGTACGACAGCAACAGCGCGCCGGGCAGCCCCAGCGGCCGGCCACACTCCTGCGCCAGCTCCAGCTCGCTTCGCGCCTCGTGCGCGTCGAACTCCAGCCACGACAGGTAGGCCAGGTTGCGGTGCACGTAGGTGCGCTGCTCGCAAGCCTCGGGCGTTCGCGCCAGGGACTCGCGCAGGTAGGCGCGCGCGCTGGTGACGTCCAACCGGTAGCGAGCGATGTGCGCCAGCTCCTGGAGGAACTGCTGCTCCAGCTCCCATTCCTCCAGTTCCCGGGATGCCAGCCAGCCGCTCCAAGCCTGCTCGAAGGCCTCCGCCGGACGGTTGAGCGCGAGATAGAGGTCCGACAGCCGCTTCTTCAGCGTGGCGCAGCGGTAGGACAGCCCCTTGCCTTGACAGGCCCCCACGGCCGCGCGGAGCCGCGCCTCCGCCTTCCACCATTCACCCGCGCGCTCCTCTGCGCCCGACAGCTCGCGCTCGGCCAGCAGCGACAACCAGGGGTCCTTGGCCTCACGGGCCAGCCGCGTGAAGTCCTCCAGGTGGCGCGCGCCCGCCGTCTGATTGATGAGCCCGCCCAGGTACAGGTCATCCTCGCCCGAGCGCCGCAGCGTCTCCAGGAAGCGCGCCGGTGAGGACAGCTCGCCCCGCACGAGCTTCGCGTAGTCCGCCGCCAGGGGCGCGCGGCGGTTGAAGTCCCGCTCCGCCACACGCCGCACGTAGCCGCGAAGCACCTCGCCGCCCTGGACGCCGTCCAACACGTCCGCCAGCGGCATCAGTCGCAGGACCCACTCCCGTGACTGCGCGGCCCGCACCGCGTCGTAGAACGCCAGCCGGACGATGCCAGGAAAGCGCTTCGCCTCCTCCAGCGGCAGCCGCGCCTGCGCGTCCACCATCAGGTCCCGCACCGCCGCGCGAGCCCCCTTCCAGGCCCGGCCCCGCGCCTGCGTCTGCTGCCGGAGCGCTCGCGCGCGGATCCGCGCCTCTTCGCTCCAGCCCGGCTCCCCGCGCTCCACCACCGCGTCGAACGCCTCCGCGGCCAGCAGCGTCAGCCCCATCTCCCGCAGCACCAGCGCCCGGTTCCACTGCGCCTGGGCGTGCTCGGGCGCCTGTCGCAACACCCCGTCCAGCAGCGCCAGCGCCTCTTCCGGATGCCCCTGTTCCAACGCGACGATGGCCAGGTCGCTGTCCCGGTCTGGCGACGGCGCCATCCGGTGGAGGAAGTCGGAGGCCTGCCGCAGGTCCTTGCGGACCAGGTACGCGGCGGCGATGCCGTGCAGGTCCCCCTGGTCTTCCAAGTCCGCCAGCGCCCGCAGCGGCAACGCCACGCCCGCCCCGCTCGGAGGGCCACCCACACCCGCGCGCAGGGGAACGTAGGGCCGGTGTCCATCCGCGCGGGCATAGGCCACCCTCGCCTCGATGAGCCGCGACGACGTCCGCTCGAGCCAGACCTCCTGCTGGGAACCCCGCACGTCGGCGCTCTTGACGCCGAGGACCAGGACGATGGCCGCCGCCACGGCGCCTATCGCGAACGGGGCCCATCGCCAGTGAGGGCGCCCCGGCACGACCGCCGGGTCACGTGCCTTGGGGACCTCGGTTCCCATCCAGGGCTCGGCACCATCCTCCTGCGCCAGTGCCCGCGGGTCTCCCATCACATGGAAGCCCAGCAGCTCCAGTTGCATGGCCTCATGCAGACCCGACGCGCAGGGATCACAGCGGGCGAGGTGATGCCGGAAGTTCTCCTCGTCCACGGGCGGCAGCTCGCCATCGAGGAAGAGGGACAACCTGTTACAGAGCGTCCCCATCACGCGCTGCCTCCCCCGTCACTCCCCGTGAGCGGCAGCAGCAGCGCCTTCAATTCCTTGCGTGCCTGATAGAGCCAGCTCCCCACGGTGCCTTCGGGGACGCCCATGCGCAGGGCGATGGCGCGGTAGCGCATCCCCGAGGCATGCAGCGTATACGCCTCTCGCACCCGGGGATTTGGCAGCTGGGCAATGGCCGCCTGGAAGTCCTTCTCCGAGATGTGCTCCCAGGCCTCCCTGGCCTCCGGCTCGGGGGCCGCCACGCCCTCGCGCACCAGCCGCAGCTCTGGACGGTCCTGCTCCAGCAGCTCCGAGCGCCGCTTGCGGCACTGGTCGAGGAAATGATTGGTCATCGCCCGACACAGCCACGCCCTGTAGACGGGCTCCGGCTGCGCGGCGAGTGCCCCGTGATGCAGCAGTCCGCGCGTGAGCGCCTCCTGCACCAGGTCTTCCGGATCAATGCCTCCCTGACCGCACAACCGTCTCGCCAGGGCCAACAGCATGGGCCTGACACGATGAGCGAACTCCTCGAACCCTTCGGGATGCACATCCGTACTGTAGGCCACAGGAATCCGAATGACTGTGGCAATGCATTGGCCGCTCATCGACTCGGCCTCCTTCCACGCCTCTCGAAACGGAGTCCGGGGCAATCCTTGGAAGGCCGTCGTGAAGCAAACTTAATCGCAGCAAGTTGCGCTCGCTCACGGACAGCCCTGCCGCCCCGCGGGTCAGGGATGCGCGAGCGTCAGGCCAGCGCGGCGGAAATCGACGCGGGCTGCGCCATGGGCAATTCCAACGTCAGCGCCGCGCCCCCCAGGGCCTCCGAGCGTCCCGCGCTCAAACGTCCGCCATGCCGTTCGGCGATGCCTCGCGCGATGGCCAGCCCCAACCCCGTCCCTGGCCGAGGTCCCTCGCGCTTGCGACCCGTCACGAAGGGCTGGAAGAGTCGGCGCAGCAGCTCCGGCGGTATGCCTGGCCCGCTGTCCTCCACCCGGACGAGCAACCGGCCGTTCGTCTGCTCGATGGACGTCCTCAGGCGCGGTGCGGGCACGTCTCCCAGGGCGAGCAGGGCGTTCTCCAACAGGATGACCATCACCTGTGAGAGCTGGGACTGGTCAGCCTCCACCGTGAGCGAGGCGTCCTGCTCGGACTCGAAGGAGACCTCGGGCGCGAGCGAGCCCAGTCCCTGCCGCGCGGTGGAGTACGCCAGCGCGACGGTGGCGGAGACATCCACGCGGCGCAGGTCCAGCGGGCGCGGGCGGCCGTAGCGCAGCAGCTCGTCGACGAAGTGACTGGCGCGGTCGATCTGCTCCCGCATGGCGGCCACCGTGTCCGGGTCCCCGCCCCTTCGCTCCAGCAGTTTGAGGTGCGCGGCGAGCACGCCCAGCGGATTGCGGACCTCGTGGGCCACCGCGGACGTGAACTGGCCCAGCTCCGCCAGCCGCGCGGAGTGGTCCGCGCGTGCCTCCTCGCGCGCGAGCGCGGCGGCCAGGTCGTCACTGGAGGCCCGGCCCTTGAGGAGCCGGCGCCCCAGCCAGGCCTGCAGCGCCTGCCTCACGGGCTCGAACGCGAGCGCGGCCAGGGCCAGGAGGAAGAAGGCGCCTACGCGGTACTCGGTGAGGAACGGCTGGCCGCTGCCCGACAGCAGCGTCAGCACGCCAAAGAGGAAGCCCGCGGACAACACCGCCGCCACCGCGGAGTAGACGAGGCTGCGTTCGAGCAACCGCCGGTCCGCGGCTGGTTGATGGGCATTGATGACGTGCACCAGCACCAGCAGCGCCGCCAGCACCAGGTACATGCCGAACGGCAACGCGTACCCGCCCGACAACAACAAGGCGTTGCCGATACTGCCCAGGTACGCGAGCAGCCCGGCGATGCCCAGGCCGAGGAGGATGGGCCGCCGCTCGGGCGCTTCGCCGCGATACGCGCGCGACAACTGCACCAGCGGCACGCTCGCCGCCGCTACGGCGAGCACCATGGCGGGCCAGAACAGGGGGCCTCGTCCCATCGCCAGCGGCCCGTGCAGGACGCTGGGGAGGAACGCGCCAATGCCCGTCACCACCACCGCCACGCAGTACGCGAGCACCACCAACCGGTAGGAGCGCTGCCGGGTCACGTCATAGGCGGAGTGCAGGTACGCCGCCGCGATGAAGGCCCCACCCGCCACGAAGCGCTCCCCCACCCACGCCATGGACGGGATGCAGAGAAGCAGCAGCGCGCCCGTCCACCCCGCGGTCGCCAGACAGTAGAGCGCCAGGCCTCGTGCGTTGTGCCCCCGGAGCGCGGCCGTGAAGAACAGCAGCAGCGACACGGAGAGGACAGGCACGAGGCTGTAGGCGAACAAGGGCCCCATGCCCGTACTGTGACAGATTACGCTCCGCGAGCACCTGCTCAGCGCACCGTGGCCAGGAAGCCGTCCAGCAGCCGGTTCACCTCATCCGGCGCGTCGAGCTGCACCCAGTGTCCCGTGCCCTCCACCTTCGCGTGCGGCAGCTCCGGCACCAGGTGGTGATACGAGCCCGGCGCCTCGTTGAAGGCCGTCACCACCGACAGACGCGGCCCCGAGTAGCGCCGCAGCGGCGTCACGGGGTCGAAGTCCAGCAGGGCTCCCAGTCCGCCCCGGACGCCCTCTTGGGACGTGGCGCGCAGCTCGGACAACACCCGCTCGCGCACCTCCGGCCGGGACGGCGCCAGCATGGGCGCCCACGCCTCCTGCACCACCGCGCTCCAGGCCTCGGTCGCCAGCAGCGCCATCAAGCCCTGGACCTGCTCCGCTGGCATCGCACGTCCGTCCGAGGCCGGGTCGAGGAGGAACAGCCCCGCGACGCGGTCCGGATGCGCCCCCGCGTAGGCCACGCAGACGGCCCCGCCCAGGCTGTGCCCCACCAGCACGAAGCGCTGAATCCCCAGCCCCTCCACCACCGTCCCCACGTCCCGCGCGAAGTCCTCCACGGTGAAGCCGCCGTCCCGTGGCAGCTCGGACTTTCCGTGGCCACGCAGGTCCAGCGCCACGGCACGCCGGCGCTCCCGCAGGTGCGACAGCTGCGCGGCCCAGTGCGTGGTGTTGCCGGCACTCGAATGGACGAACACCACCGGCAGTCCACCCACGCCCCCATCGTCGACATTCAACATTCCCTTGGCACCCATCATGAAGTTCTCCTCTAACCTCGAAGCGCGCGGTCATGCGCGACCTGATGCTTGTGGAGTACGGCCCATCCCTGACAGAAACTGTCAGTAATGGCACGAGTCGACCGGGTGATGCGGCTGCTGGACTTCTTGAGGGGACGGGATGGGACGACGGTGGCGGAGATATCCGAGGCGCTCGACGTGAGCGCGCGCACCGTCCACCGGGATTTGGCGACGCTGCGGGAACAGGGCATTCCCCTGAGCAGTGACACAGGCCCTGGGGGCGGCGTCCGGCTGGAGCGGGACCGGGGCGTGGCGGCCGTCCACCTGTCGCAGGAGGAGGTGGTGGCGCTCTGGCTGGCCGCCAACCTGTCCGCTACGGGCAGCACGTTGCCTTGGGGAAGCGCGGCGCGCTCGGGGCTCCAGAAGCTCTTCGCCAGCGTCCCCAAGGAGCGGGCCCGGGGCATGCGTGAGCTCTGCCGCCGCGTGGTGGTGGGACGGCCGGCGAGCGCCCGCGTGCTGGCGGGCGCCGGAACACCGCCCGAGGAGCTGCTCGCCGTCTTCGAGCGGGCCTTCCGCGAGCAGGTCTGCCTGTCCTTCGAGTACCGCGACCGGCACGGCAAGGCGACCCGCCGCGTCGTGGAGCCACACGGGTTGCTGGTCGAATCGCCCGTCTGGTACGTGCTGGCCCGGGACGTGGAGAAGGCCGCGGCGCGCATGTTCCGCATGGACCGCATCCGCCGAGCCCGCCTCGTCCCCGGCCGCCCCTTCACGCCCGACATGGAGGGCCTGCGAGCCCAGGCCGAGGCCCAGCGCGCGGACGGTGCGCGAGCCCCAGGCTGAGGTAGGCTGCGCGCCCGCCGGAGCCGGAGTGCGCGCCGGAGTCACCAGGAGTCACACGGTGCGGTACTTCGCCATGGTCGCGGCCGGGGCCACCCTCTGGGGGTGCTGGGCGCTCTTCTTCCGTCCAGCGGGGCTCGCTGGGCCGCAGAACGCCTTCCTCGTGCTCCTGGCCATGTCGCTCCCGGCGCCCTTCCTGTTCCAGCGCGACGCCCTGCGCGACCGCCGGGCCACCCTGGCGCTGCTCATCGTGGCGCTGGCGGACGCGGCGAACACGGCCCTCTTCTTCGCCGCCATGGAGCGAGGGCCGGTGTCCATCGCCGTGCTGACGCACTACCTGGCACCCTTGCTGTTGGCGCTGCTGGCCCCCTGGGTGCTGGGCGAGGAGCGCTCCACCCGGGCCCTGATTGGAGGCCCCGTGACGCTGGTGGGCCTGGCCCTGCTCATTGGCCGGCCCGACGGCGGCTTCTCCGGGCTGACGGCGTTGCTGGGCGCGGGCAGTGCCTGCTTCTACGCCATCATCGTCCTGGCCGCGAAGCAGGCGGCGCGGGCCTATTCACCCATGGCCGTGACCTCCCTGCATGCGCCCATCTCCGCGGGCGTGCTGCTGCTCTGTTTCGGAGGCCAGGCACTGCCACCCACGGTGGATGGAGGCACGCTCCTCGTGCTCGTGGGTGGCGTCGTTTGCGGCCTCATTGGAAACATCCTCTTCCACACCGGTCTGCGACGTATTCCGACCGCGGCCACGGCGGCGCTCACATACCTGGAGCCGCTCACCGCGACGTTGGTGGGCTGGGCCTTTTTCTCGGAGAGGCTGACGCCCGTCGCGCTGGGCGGCGGGCTGCTGGTGCTGGTGGCGGGCGCATGGGTGGCGGCCGAGCGACGCGCCACCGTCCAGGCAGTGCCGCTGCGCGCCGCGGCACGCTGAATGCGGGTTCCAAATCACCGCTTGCATGCGTGGGGAGTCCTTTGGTCCTCTTGGGCCCCCGCACACACTCTCCCCTCCGTTCCTGGCGACGCCGTATGCCTATGGAAACCGCAGCCGACAGCCGTGAGTACCGCGTCGTCTTCTTCTGTCCCGCTTCGAGCGCCCGGCTCGAGCGGCTGGAAGTGCCCGTGCGACGGCTGCTCTCGCGTATCCACGCGCCGCCCGCGGAGCTGGCGCCGCTCCAGGAGGCGGGCGCGATCACGGAGGCCGGCTGGCAGGTGTTCCTCGTCCGCTCGCTGACGGAGCGCTCCGCGGCGCAGGCCATGGCCGCCTACGTCAGCGAGGCCACGTGCGCGCTGGCCGCGGAGCTGGACGCGGAGGTGCTGGGGCTCTACGTCGACGTGTCCGGTGACTCGGCGCGCATCTGCCGCTGCGGCCCCGAGGATGGGCCGGAGACGTTCGCGGGCCGCCGACAGGCCGCGCTCAACCGCACCGCCGAATGGTTGGAAGTGACGCCCGTCAGCCTCTCCGCCCTCTTTCACCTCGACCTGCCCGACGCGGAGTATGAGCCGGACGCGGATGACCGCTTCGTCGACGAGAAGCTGCGCGAGGCCCGGACCCTCATGGAGCGCTACCGCCAGGGCAAATGAGGTCTCGAACGCCCGAGGACCTCGCGGGCCGCTGCCCGCGCTGCTTCCTCCCCGTTGCCCTGTGCCTGTGCGCCGAGGTGCCGTGTGTCTCCACGCGCACCGAGCTGCTCATCGTCCGGCACCACAAGGAGACGCTCAAGTCGACCAACACGGCGCGCATGGCGGCGCTCGCCATTCCCCGGTGCAGCATCGTCTCCTATGGCTCGCCGGGGGTGCCCTTCGACGCCTCCGTGCTGGAGGGCGACGACACGTGGCTGCTGTTCCCAGACGCGCACCAGGAGCCCGAGCCCGGTGCGGCCTTTCCCAGCAGGCTCATCATCCTGGATGGGAGCTGGGGGCAGGCACGCCGCATGGTGCAGCGAGTCCCCGCCCTGCGGCGGCTCCCCGGCTTGAAGCTGCCTCCGCCCGCTCCGGACTCACGGCGACTGAGGCGCCCGCCCCACCCGGATGGCATGTCCACGCTGGAGGCCATCGCCGGTGCGCTCGCATACCTGGAGGGCGAACACGTCGCCCAGCCGCTCTATGCGCTGCACGAGCAGATGATTGACCGAGTCCTCGCGAGCCGGGGACGGAACACGTAGCGCGCCCGGCGTGCACCGAGCGACCACCCCCGCCGGCCGCCTCGCGGTGCGCACGAGCCGTCCGCTCAGGACGGGGTTGGTGCCGACAGGCGCGGGCTTCAGCGCGCGGTCAGCGCGTCCAGTTCCGAGATGAGGGCGGGCACATCGCCGCGAGGAACCGTCCGGCAGGGCCAGAAGCCCGCGGCGCGGTCCGTGGCGATGACAGGGAGGCCTTGCTCCCGCGCCCGCGCCAGCTCGCTCAGGTGGCTCTCACACCACGCTGGCGCGAGCACCACGTCCACGTGCTCAAGCGTGCGCTGCACCTGCGCCGTCACCTTCCGCACTCGCGGGTGATTCAGATGTCGCGAATCCGTGCCCTCGGCGGGGCGCACCCAGAGGTTCCACTGAGGTCGCTCGTCGAGCACCGCCAAGGCTTCTCGCAGGCCGCCGCGCGCCAGGGCGGGCCCGGCGAGGAGGGCCACATGCGGGCCGTGGTGCTGAGGCAGCCGGGGCGCCTGGGGCGGTTCGCGGTCCGTTGGAAAGTGCAGCCCGCGGAGCTTCTCCGGAGCATGTCCGGCCAGCCGCAGCCGCTCCAAGGCGAGCGCGCCTCGCACCCAGATTTCATCCGCGAGGACTCGCTCCGCCTCCTGCCGCGCGACGTCCTCCGCGGAGGCGCGGTGGTTGCGCAGGAAGGCCTCCTCCGGGTGCCGCGCGGCGGCGGCGTCCAGGTCCGCGTGCAGCTCCCTCAAGGAGGGCAGGTCCTCCACCAACACGCAGCGCGCGCCCTGGCGGCGGGCCACCGCGAAGACCTCCCGGGCACAGAGCGCTGGCGCGAGCACCGTCTCCACCGACGCCGGGAGCAGCGCCGAGGCCGCCTGCGCCCACCGCTTGCGCAGGGTGAAGCGGGCCTGGAAGGTCGCCGCCGTCGAGCGCACCGCGACGCGCATCCCCGCCTCCACGGCCGCCCAGCCCGGCAGGCCCCAGACGCGGAAGCCATCGGGCACCGGCAGCGTCCGGCGAGTCCAGGCGTGGCGCAGGCGGGTGGGAACGGGGCCCCAGGCGGGCAGTCTCGGCAGCGCCCAGGGGGCCAGCACCTCCGCTTCGCGCGGGAGCAACGATGCGAGCTGTGAGAGCCACGGGGCGGGCTCCGGTGCGAGCACCAGGTTCATGGCGCCCTGGCCTCTGACCGCGGGACCTCGACGCGAGCGTGGCATGCGGTCTCCCCGCACGTCAGGCACGTCCGCTTCCGCGCCTCGGGGTTCAGCAGGCGTCGCCGGTTCTCGGCGATGGTGCGCTCCTCGAGCACGGCGCCAGAGCCGGTGTCTTCAACTCGGCGCACGACGCGGTTGATGCGCAGGGTTCCCTCGGGGAGTTCGAGAAGGGACTCGTCCTCGGACCACAGCAGTGAGCGCGTCCGGGGGGCGTGCGCCCCGTGGATGGAGAGCCGCAGCTTCCCGTCCGCGACGCGGGCTCCGAGCCGCACCGGGCCCTCACGCGGCGCCATCACCAGGTCCACATAGGGCCAGGCCACCGTGGCATCCATTCCCCACAGCGCGCCCGGTGGCGGAGGCACCGCCTCCATCGTGTGCCCCCAGCGCTCCAGGATGTGCCAGCCCTGACGGGCGGCGAACTCGAAGAGCGCATTGGCCAGCAGACAGATGCCCCCTCCGATGGACGGGGTGAGACAGCCGCCGCTCAGCGCCAGCCCATGCCGGTAGCCGTTGCGCTCCGTCAGCCGGCCCAGCGTACGCCAGAAGGAGAGGGGCCTGTCCGGAGCGACGAGGAGGCCATCGAAGGCCGGCGCCGCCAGCCGCACGTTGTGCTGCTTGCCCGCTTCGAGCACGGGGTCCGCGTCCTCGTCCGCGCGCAGCAGATTCACCGTGTGCGAGCCGAGGAGCACGCCCTTCTCATGCATGGACGCCAGGAGCGGGCGCGGCCAGCGCTCGGGGGTCGCGGTCCACCGCGCCAGGCGGTTCGCCTGGAGCATCCACTGCTTGCTCCGCCTCCACAGCAGGGCGGGCGCGGATAACTCCAGGAGGCGGGGAGCGATGGCGGGCGTGGGCATGTCCGAACATTCTGCAAGGGTGGCGCCAGGGAAGGAAGCAAGGGGCGCTGCCGCGGGGACACTTGTCCGGAGCTCCCCGCCGCTTCGGCGTCGCCCGACGGCGCGGGCTGTTAGACTTGCCGCATCATGACCCGCGCCCAGCCCTCGGACACCGTGGTCCTCTTCGACGGCGTGTGCAACCTGTGCAACGGCACGGTCCTCTTCATCATCGACCGGGACCCGGACGCGCGCATCCGCTTCACGGCGCTGCAGTCCCAGCGGGCCGCCGCGCTGCTCGCGCCGCACGGCGTCGTGCCCAAGGAGGAGCCGGACAGCTTCGTCCTCCTGCAGGACGGCAAGCTGTACGAGCGGTCCACGGCCGCGCTCCGCGTCGCGCGGATGCTGCAGGGGCCGTGGCGGTGGCTCTACGCCTTCATCGTGGTGCCCCGGCCGCTGCGCGACCTCGTCTACCGAGTCATCGCGCGCAACCGCTACCGCTGGTTCGGACGAGAGGCACAGTGCCGCATCCCCACGCCCGAGCTGCGAGCCCGCTTCCTTCCGGAGGCCGCGCCGTAGCCACGCGGCGCCCATCGAATCAGCAGGCGTTGGCGTCCGTGCAGCGCGCCTTCTTCATCTCCGTGGCGAAGGGGCTGGGCGCCAGGAAGCCGGTGACGCGGGGCTGGGTGAGCACCTTGCCCTCCTGCGAGATGAACGCCACGGTGGGCAGGCCCTCCACGCCGAAGCGGTCCAGCAGCGCGTCCAGCGAGTCCTCGCTGTTCGTCGCGTCAATCTTGATGTTGAGGAAGCGCCCCGCGTCGGACTGGGAGATGACCTCCTGCGCGGGGTAGGTGTCGCGGTCCAGCTCCTTGCAGGCCGCACACCAGTCCGCGAAGAAGTCGATGAGCACCGGCCGGCCCTCCGCCTTCGCCTGCGCGAGCACCTGGTCGAAGGCCTCTGGGGAGAAGGTGGCCTGCTTCGCCGGCATGACGTGGTGCCACTGCCAGGACGGAGCACGCGGCGGCTCGGTGAGGCCCAGCTCCACCCACAGCGTGCCCACCGGCCCCGCGTCCAGCGCGCCGCCACGCAGCACCAGCGCCGCGACGACGAGCGCCACGCCCAGCGCCTTGAACGAGAACTCCCGCGCGCCTTCCTTGAACGAGCGATGCACCGCGCCCAGGACCACGCCCACCGCCACCAGCAGCGCGGCGATGACGGCCCCCGGAACCCGGCCCACCAGGAGGCCCAGCCCCTTCACCACGTCCCGCGCCCAGGGGAAGGCGTCCTTGAGGTAGCTGAAGGCCAGGGCCACCAGCATGATGCCCAAGACGCTCTTCACCCACTCCATCCACACGCCGCCGCGCGGCAGCCGCACGGTGAAGACGCCGATGAGGAAGAACGGCACGCCGATGCCCAGCGCGTAGACGAACAGCAGCGACGCACCCAGCGTGGTGTTCGCCGACTTCGCCACGAAGGCCAGCAGGCCCGTCAGCACCGGGCCGGTGCACGGCGCCGCCAGGAAGCCGGACACGCTGCCCATCAGGAACGCGCCCGCCACGCCCGCGCCACCCACGGCGTTGAGCTTCGTCTGGAACGACGACGGCAGCGCCAGCTCGAACGCGCCGAACATGGACGTGGCCAGCAGCAGCAGGAACACCGCCAGGCCCGTCACCACCGCCGGGTGCCCCAGCATCGACCCGAACGCCTGGCCCGTCTTCGCCGCCAGCACACCCAGCGCGCTGAACACCACGCCCATGCCCACGATGTAGGAGGACGTCAGGAGCAGCGCGCGGCCCCGGCCCTCCGCCTTACGCGCGCCGAAGACGGACACGGTGATGGGGATGAGCGGATAGACACACGGCGTCAGCGCGGTGAGCAACCCACCCGCGAACACCACCGCCGCGCCCACCGCGAGGCTGCCGGATTCGAGGAACCGGGCCGCATCCAGGTTGGCGTTGGGGCCCGTGGGCAGCAGCCATGGCACCACGGCCACCGCCACCCCGGCCAGCACCGCCATCACTCCGAGCTTCTTCGCATCCATGCGTGCGTGACTCCGTGGTCCCAGGCCCCCTTGTATACGCAGGCCCGGGGCCCCGGGCTACTGCGCAGGCGGAGCAAGCGGGGAAGCAGGCGTCTTCAGTCCAGCGGAGCGCGCCAGTCCCATGACGCCCTCCACCGCCGCGGCGATGTAACCAAACGGGTTGGCCCCATCCACCGCGGTGACGTGCACCTCGCCCATCTTCTGCTGGAAGGCCGCGGCCACCTGGGGGAGCTGCTGCGCCAGGGTCATCTGGATGACCTCCGCGCTGACGCTGTTCTCGATGTCGCGCAGCGCGCGCGCCTTGCCCAGCTCCAGCTCCTGCTGCGCCTGGTCCTTGCGCACGCTCAGCTCGGCGATGACGACCTCCGTCTCCACGATGGACCGCCGGGCCTGCACCACCTGGAGCTCCGCGTGGAGCCGCTCGGCCTCCTGCTGGTGCGCGGCCATCTGCACCTCGTGCCACGCGGTGGCCTGCTCGTGCTCGCGGCGCAGGCGCTCCAGCTCCAGCTGGGCCTTGGCGCCGGCCTCCTCCTGTTCGCGGCGCAGCTTCGCCAGCTCCACCTCCTGCTCGTGCCGCTGGCGTGACAGCTCCAGCTCCTGCTCACGCTGCTGCCGCGCCAGCTCCATCTGCGCCTTGGCGTTCTCCGCCTCCTGCGCGCGCTGGAGCCGCACCAGCTCGATTTTCGCCTGCGCGGCCTCGGACTCCTGCGCCAGCTTCAGCTTCTCCAGCTCCAGCTTCGCGCGCCCGGCCTCCGTGTCCTGCTCGCGCTTGAGCTTCTCCAGGGCCACGCGCTGACGCGCGACCTCCGCGTCCTGTTCGCGCTGGAGCTTCTCCATCTCCACCTGCGCGCGGCTGACGGCCAGCGCCCGCTCGGAGACGATCTTCGCGTCGGCCAGACGGGACTCGGCGGACAGCGCGTCCAGCTTCGCCTGCTCGTCGGCCACCTGCTTCTTCTGGCGCACCTCCTGCTCGGCGGCCATCTTCGCCAGCGCCACCTCGCGCTCCACGGTGGCCTGCTCCTGCTTCAGCGTGCGCTCCTGGCCGAGCTTCGCCTCGGCCACGCGCGCCTCCACCGCCAGCGCCTCCAACCGGGCCTGCTCCTCCGCCGTCTGCTTCTTCTGGCGCACCTCCTCCTCGGCCGCCAGCCGCTGGAGGCTCAGCTGCCGCTCGGCCTCCGTCTCCTCGCGGTGGACGAAGCGCTCCTTGGCCAGCTCCGCCTCGCGCGCCTGCCGCTCCTGCTCATGGCGGAAGCGCGCCTGCATGTTGGCGAAGACGGTGGAGGACAGGACGCGCACGTCCTGGATTTCGATCGTGTCCAGGAGGACGCCCCAGCCCGCGTCCGTCTGGTCCTCCAGGCGGCCCCGGCCCGACAGCACCGGCGCGATTTCGCGCACCAGCTCCGCGGCGATGCCCTCCTTGCGCTTGGAGAGGCACTCCTCCACGGACATGTTCGCCACCA
Organism: Myxococcus sp. AM010; assembly: GCF_013372585.1. Taxonomy (NCBI): domain Bacteria; kingdom Pseudomonadati; phylum Myxococcota; class Myxococcia; order Myxococcales; family Myxococcaceae; genus Myxococcus; species Myxococcus sp. AM010. The sequence continues at coordinate 431 of NZ_JABXEO010000127.1, read as the reverse complement.
GCCGCCGCGCGGCGCCGACGAACATCTCCCGCAGCAGCTCCGCCAGCTTCTCCTGCGCGCGCTCCGGGAAGGAGAAGTTGAGCATGCGGAAGGCCACCAGCGGGTCCGAAATCCGGTACACCGCCAGCCCCGTCACCTGCACGCCCACCTTCTCGTGCGTCACCTGGTCCGCGGTGAACTGGAGCCGCTGGATGCTGGTGGGGACGATGGCCACCGAGTCCCCCGGCAGCTTGAAGCAGCTGGCGCCCTGGCCGCTGACCTCGCGCACCCGGCCGCGCCGCATGTGGACCAGGAACTCACTGGGCCGCGCGGTGACCAGCCCCCAGCGCTTCATCTTCTCCGGGTCCTCCGCGGGCTTGCCAGCGCGCCAGCCGTCCACGTAGCGCGGCTGCTCCAGCTTGCCGCCGCCCCCTCCGCCCCCTCCGTCCATG
>NZ_JABXEO010000126.1:0-17168 GCF_013372585.1 Myxococcus sp. AM010 | reverse complement strand
GGCCCGCCCAGGTCTATGAGGAGCGGTGTGAGCGAACCCCAGCCCTCCTACTCCGATGAAGCGCCGCGCAAGAGCCGCACCACGGCCATCGCCGCGGCGGCGTGCGTGCTGCTCGCCCTGCCCTTCCTCGTGCTGGGCCCCTACCTGCTCAACGCCAAGGCCCGCGTGGAGCTGCGGTGCCAGCCCGGCGGCGTGTGCCTGCTGTTCCACTCAAGCTGGCTCACCCGCGACGAAGTGGCCAGCTTCGCGATGAAGGACGTGCAAGGCGTCAAGGTGGACCGGACCCGCGCCGCCCGCCGCAACCGCGTGCCCATCTTCCGGCCCACGCTGGTGACGGCGCACGGCGAGTACCCGCTCTTCTTCCAGTGGGTCACCGAGGAAGCGGTGGCCACGCGCGTGGAGGCGCGGCTGGAGCAGGCCTTCGCGAACCCGGGGGACGCCCCGCTGGAGTTCGTCTGGGATGACCGCGACGCCTCGCTGCGCGTGGGCGGCGCCTTCACCAGCGTGGGGGTGCTGCTGCTCGTCTTCGCCGCCTGGCTGGGCTCGCGAACGCGGACGCACCTGCGCGCCGAGCAAGCCTCCGCCTGAGCCCCCGGGACGAAGGGCCTTCGCCTCAGCCCCCAGCGCGCAGCAGGACGCCGATGAAGCGGGCCAGCACGAAGCCCGTCGTGACGCAGAAGGCCGCGCCGAAGCGCTCCAGGTCGAACCGGAGCTGCCAGTCCCACAGCTTCACCTTCTGGAAGCCGGCCACGACTGCGCCCAGGACGAAGGGGGCCAGCAAGCCCACGGCCCAGGCCAGCCCCTCGTCGCCGATGAGGGGCTCGGCGTGGAGCAATAAACTGCCCGCCCCCAGCAGCGCGCCCAGCCCCAGCAGGAGCATCAGCCCGGCGGCGCCGAAGCGGCTCCTGTCCGAGTAGGTCGCCAGGACGCCTCGCATCAGTCCGATGAGTCCCTCTTCCACCATGCCCTGACGTCTAAGACGGCCAGGCAGGCGATGTAAACTCGCGCTCGCCGCGTCACTAGCTTCTACCGGGCGGGACGGAGCCTTCCCGGCGCGTCCTGGAGGCCAGAAAGCGCGTGACGAGCCCCTCTCCGCGCTCGAAGCAGGCGAGCAGGCCACGAAGCCCTCAACGGGCCCTCTGCCTGCTCCCCCTTCCCACTTGCACCTACGTGCCTACGTTGTGGCCGATGCTGCGCGCCCTCCTCGGCCGATGGAGAAGTTCCCTGCGCCTGCTCCAGCCGGCGCATGTCGGTGCGGAGCGCGCCAAAATCAGCGTCGCCCGGTTGGACCACGAGTACGCCAACAAGGTGGTCGCCTTGCAGAACGTGGACCTCAACGTCCGCTCGGGCGAATTCGTGTGCCTGCTGGGCCCGTCCGGCTGCGGCAAGTCCACGCTGCTCTACGCGCTGGCGGGGCATGTGGCGCCCACGGGGGGCTCGGTGTCCATCGACCGGCAGCCCATCCACGGGCCGGGGCCGGACCGGCTGTTGATGTTCCAGGAGGCCGCCCTGTTCCCGTGGCTCACCGTGCGCGGCAACATCACCTTCGCGCTGGCCGCCCGGGGCATGCCCCGCGCCGAGCGCCGCGAGCGGGCGGACACCTATATCCAGCGGGTGCAGCTGGGCGGCTTCGAGGACGCGCTGCCCCACCAGCTCTCCGGCGGCATGAAGATGCGGGCCTCGCTCGCCCGCGCGCTGGCCGTGGACCCGGCCGTGCTGCTCATGGACGAGCCCTTCGGTTCGCTGGACGCGCAGACGCGCATCCACATGCAGGAGCTCCTCCAGTCCATCTGGGTGCGCACCGGCAAGACGGTGGTGTTCGTCACCCACGACGTCCATGAGGCGCTGATGCTGGGCACCCGCGTGGTGTTGATGGCGCCTCGCCCGGGACGGGTGGTGAAGGACCTGGAGGTCCACCTGCCCATGCCGCGCCGGCCGGAGGACGCGGCGCTCAATGAAATGGTGCGACACGTCGGCGGCCTGCTGCGCGAGGTGGAGGGCCGCGCCCACACGCGCTCGCTCCAGCCCGCGCCCACCCGGGCCCCCGCCCAGCCCTTGCTCCGTCCCCAGGTGCTTCCCGGCTCTTAGAGGTGCGTCATGAAACACCATGCCCAGAAGCTGCTGGTGGTCGCGTTGCTGGTGGGCCTCTGGGAGCTGGTGGCCCGGATGGGTGTCTGGTCTCCCCACCTGCTGCCCCGGCCCCTGACGGTGGCGCAGAGCCTGGTGGCCATGGTCGCCGACGGGCGCCTGGTGGGCGCGGCGGGGCGCTCCCTGGGGCGGCTCTTGCGCGCCTACCTGATGTCGGTGGCCCTGGGCGTCCCCCTGGGCATGTTGATTGCCCGCGTCCCCTTCTTCCGCAACGCCGTGAAGCCGGTGGTGATGGGGCTCCAGGCCCTGCCGTCCATCTGCTGGCTGCCGCTGGCGCTGCTGTGGTTCGGGCTGGCGGACGGCGCCATCCTCTTCGTCGTCGTCATGGGCAGCGTGCTGGGCATCGCCATCGCCACCGAGGACAGCGTCAACGGCGTGGACCCACAGCTCACCCGCGTGGCCAGCACCCTGGGCGTGCGGGGCCTGCGCTTCCAGTTCGGCGTGCTGCTGCCCGCGGCCCTGCCCGGCATCGTCACCGGCCTGAAGCTGGGGTGGAGCTTCGCCTGGCGCGCGCTGCTGGCCGGTGAGCTGCTCTTCGTCTCCGGCGGCCTGGGGCAGTTGCTCACGGTGGGCCGCGAGCTGATGGACGTGCCCCAGGTCATGGCCGTCATGGTGGCCATCGTCATCATCGGCACCGCGGTGGACCGTGTCCTCTTCCAGACGGTGGAGGTGCGGCTGCGGCGACGGTGGGGCCTGACGGCGACGACTTGAGGCATCACGGCCGTGTGGCGCCCGACGCTTGGGCCCCGACGGGCGTTGAAATCCCGCCGCCGCGTCACACCTTCAGCGGCCATGCGAGTCTTCCGCACCCTGTTGCCCGTGGTCGTCGCTGGACTGGTGGTGCTCGGCGCGGGCTGCAAGCGCGAGTCCGCCGCGCACGGCCCGGACGCGCCGCTGCGCCTGGGCTTCTTCCCCAACATCACCCACGCCCAGGCGCTGGTGGGCAACGCGGAGGGCGCGTTCGCCTCGCAGCCGGGTGTGGGCCGCCTGGAGGTGATGCAGTTCAACGCGGGCCCCGCCGCCATGGAGGCGCTGGTGGCCGGCTCGCTGGACGTGTCCTACGTGGGCAGCGGCCCCGCCATCAACACGTTCCTCAAGGCCGGGCGCGAGCTGCGCGTCATCGCCGGCGCGGTGAACGACGGCGCGGTGCTGGTGGTGCGCACGGTGAAGACGCCCGCGGAGCTCAAGGGCAAGAAGCTGGCGTCACCGCAGTTGGGCAACTCGCAGGACATCGCCCTGCGCTACTGGCTGAAGCAGCAAGGGCTGACGACGCGCCTGGACGGCACCGGGGACGTGCGAATCTTCCCGCTGAGCAACCCGGACATCCTGGGCCAGTTCCTGCGCGGCGGCATCGAGGGCGCCTGGGTGCCGGAGCCCTGGGGCGCGCGCCTGGTGGCCGAGGGCAAGGGCCGCATCCTCGTGAACGAGGAGGACCTGTGGCCCGACGGGCGCTTCCCCACCACGGTGCTGGTGACGACGCGCCAGGTGCTGGAGACGCAGCGCCCGCGCGTGGTCGCCCTGCTGCGCGCGCACCTGCGACTCACCGAGCGCTGGCGGGAGGACCCCGCCGGCTTCGCCACCGCGGCCAACGCCGCCTATGGTCGCCTCACGAGCAAGCCCTTGCCCGCCGGCATCCTCCAGCAGGCCTTCTCCCGGCTGGAGCCCAGCCTGGACCCGGTGCCGCGGGCGCTCGCCACCGCGGCCGAGCACGCGAAGGCGCTGGGCTTCATCACCGACGCCAACATCGACGGGCTGGTGGACCTGAGCCTGCTGGACGAGGCGCGGGCGGAGCACGGCCGGGGTGACGCGGGCCTAAGGCCGGGGGAGGATGCGCGCCCATGAAGATGGAGCGTGTGGAGGAGACGCTGGAGCGCATCCAACTGGAGGCCGAGCGCGCCCCCGGTGGGGTGCTGGCCTTCGACGGCGATGGCACGCTGTGGAGCGGGGACGTGGGAGACGACCTGTTCCTGGCCCTGCTGGAGCACGGCGGCATCCGCCCGGAAGCGCATGCCGCGCTGGGGCGGCTGGCCGTCGCGCATGGCTTCGAGGAGGGCCTGCCAGCGCGCGAGCTGGCACACCAGCTCTTCGCCGCCTTCGAGGCGGGGCGGATTCCGGAGAAGGACATCTACGAGATGGTGGCGTGGCTCTTCGCCGGCTGGCGCGTGGACGCGGTGCGCGCCTTCGCGAAGGACGTGGTGACCCGGCGCGAGGTGAAGCAGCGCATCCACCCGGAGAGCCGCCGCGTCGTCGAGTGGGCCCGCGGCCAGGGCATCCCCTGCTACGTGGTCAGCGCCTCGCCGCTCGCCGTGGTGGAGGCCGCCGTGCATGAAGTGGGGCTGGACCCCTTGAAGGTGCTGGCCTGCACGCCGCGCACGGAGGACGGGACGGTGCTGGCCGGCATCGTCGAGCCCATTCCCTACGCGGCCGGCAAGGTGCTCTGCCTGCGCTCGCGCACGTCCCAGCCGCTCTATGCGGCCTTCGGAGACAACGTGTTCGACCTGGAGCTGCTGGCGGCCTCGCGCGTGCCGGTGGCCATCCGGCCCAAGCCGCGCCTGCGGGCGAGGGCAGCCGAGCTGCCCTCGCTCGTCCAGCTCCACCCGGAGGACTGAAGCAGCGTCAGTCCTTCGGCCGCACCTCGCCAGCGAGCGCCAGCGCCACGTTCTCCGTGGTGTTCTCCACCTGGTAGACGGCCACCACGCGCTGGCCCTTCTCCGGCTGCTTGCGGATGCGCAGCGCGCTCAGGTCCAGGGGCACCACGGCGCCGGGCTCCGTCTCCAGGTAGAGCATCTGCCCGTTGAGCTTCAGCACCTTGCCAGACAAGCGCTTCATCTCGTCCTGGTCCGGCGTCACCTCGCGGATGGGAACGCCCACGCCGTTGGCCTGAGGGCCCACGTCCAGGATGCGCTGGCTGCCGCTGCTGGAGCGGTCAATGGACATCGTCGCGCCGAAGTTGGTGAAGTTCCGGTCGAGGCCATTCTGGATCGCCGCGCTGTCGGAGCCGAGGCTCTCACCCGCGGGGTCGACGGGGTCATGGGCCAGGGCGGCCACTGGTGCCATCAGCGCCACCACGGCGGCGACCCTCCAGCTCCCTGCGTGCATTCGTTTCATGGGTCCTCCTCCTCGAGGGGCCGTGAGCCCCCCGTTGCCGACAAGCTAGGACCTGACTTGAGGCCGCAGCCCTGAGGGCGGACTGTTCCATCGCACCCAGGGCCGTGCGCCGTGCGGCGCGCCGGGCCCACGGCGCGGAATGTTGACTCCAGACAGGTGGGCGCCCCAAGCGCGCGAGAAAGGGCTAGGGTGCGCCGTCCTGCCAGGACCCTTTTCCCGCCGCCCGCGTGGCGGCAACACGCAGAGGCCGCACGTGAACGGTCGCAACGAAGAGCATCGCATCGCCCTCTTCATCGATTTCGAGAACCTCGTCACCAACACGGGCATCAGCTCCGCGAGCTTCGACCTGCAGCCCTCGCTCGACCGGCTGCTGGAGAAGGGCAAGGTCGTCTACCGACGTGCCTACTGCGACTGGTCCCGCTTCGCCGAGGCGAAGATCCGCCTGCACGAGTTCGGCGTGGAGCTCCTCGACGTGCCGCCCTCCACGCGCGCCGGGAAGAACGGCGCGGACATGCGCCTGGTCATCGACGCGCTGGAGCTGTGCTACGCGCGCGAGAGCATCGACACCTTCGTCATCGGCTCCGGAGACAGCGACTTCTGCCCGCTGGCCTACAAGCTGCGTGAGAACGGGCGCACCGTCATCGGGCTCGCGGTGAAGGAGTCCACGTCGCCGCTCTTCGTGAAGGCCTGCGACGAGTTCATCTACCTGCGCCCGCGCCAGTCACGCTCCGACAAGGGGGACAAGGAGAAGGGCCGGCAGAGCGTGTCCGCCGAGGAGGCGGGCCACAGCAAGCGCGGCCGTCACGGGCGCGACGAGAAGGGCCGGGGCGACAAGGAGAAGACGTCGCAGGGCGGCGGCAAGTCCCAGTCGAAGACGGAGGTGCCGGACATCGCCCGCGAGGTGGTGCAGAGCATGCTGGCGCGCGCCACCGGGCCGGTGAACCCGTCCCTCATCAAGGAAGCCATCGTCCGCAAGGAGCCCGACTTCGACGAGCGCGAGCACGGCTTCTCCACCTTCGCCCGGCTGCTGGCCGCGCTGGAGCAGCAGGGGCTGCTGCGCCGCATCCAGCAGGGCCGCCAGTGGTACGTGGTGGCGGCGGACTTCGACGTCGGCAGTGGCGACGCCAAGAGCAAGAAGCGCGGCCCCGCGCACGCCGCCGAGGAAGACGACGAGCTGGAGTCCTACCCGGACCCGGACGAAGACGAGGGCTGAGCCCCCGTCCCCGCGACTACGCCCCCGCTGGGGGCGTGGTGGCCTCGAAGAGGTGCTCGAGGAACTCGGGCAGCAGGCTGGCGGAGATGACCCACAGCTTGCCTTCGCCCAGGTCCGCGAGCGACGCGCGCTCCACGTACTCCACGCAGGCCGCTTCCACGTAGTGGATGAACACCTTGCGCTCGCGCGCGCGGTACCAGTCCGCCGCGTGGGCCAGCAGCGCCACCATGGCGTCCTGGGCCTCCTTCGTCGCGTCGTCCACCAGCGGCACCAGCCGCACGCCGTCCAGCACGTTGAAGAGGTTGAGGCCCGGCTGCGCCGTCTCCAGCACCGCCAGGACGACGGGGCGGCCCTCGTGCCGCGCCACCACCAGCTCGCGCTCGCGGCCCAGGCCCGCCTCGCCCCAGCGCTCCTTGGCGCGCTTGAGGTCGAAGCGCTCCGGCACCAGGTCCAGCGCCTCCCGGTAGGCCAGCGGGCGCGTGCGCTCCACCTGCTCGAAGAAGGCGGCGCGCTCGGCCTCGGTGGGCGTGCCCACCTCGATGCCCGCGGGGATTTCCCAGGCCCCGTCCACCTCCGCCTCCATCAACTGGAAGGGCACCAGGCACGTCTGGCCCGTGTGCTCATACCAGGTGGCGAAGTCGAACTTGGTGAAGCGCACCCAGCGCACGCGCGCCTCGCAGAAGGCGAAGAACCACTTCACCTCCGGGTCCACCTGCGTGGGCTCGTAGCCGCGCAGGTAGATGTCGCGCAGCGCCTCGCGCGCCGACGTGCGGCTGCCCTTCACCGGCTGACGCGCCAGCTGGTGCGCCATCCAGCTGCCTTCATACGGCTTCACCACCGACAGCGTGGCGCCCACGGACTGGCCCTCCGGGTGCACCACCCGGTAGCCCAGCCGCGTCCGGCCCTCCAGCCGCGCCAGCGTGGCGTCGAAGCGGGGGTGCGCGTCCTCGAAGTCCTCCGGCGACTTGCCCGGCAGCCGGAAGTAGCCCGAGCCGTCGAAGAGCTTCCAGGTGGCATCACCCCAGTCACCCTCCACCTGGGTGGCCGGGTGCATCTGCGCCTCCACCAGCGCGCGCCAGGCCTGCGCGCCCGCCGCGTCCAGGGGACGCACGGACATGCCACACCGGCGGCCCGCGGCGGTGCTGGAGATGTTGCGCACCTCGGCGCGCAGCCGCACCGGCGCCATGCCTTCCGTCACGACCTCCAGCACCGGCTGACGCAGGCCCGGGTACAGCAGGTCCTCGCCGGGCTCCGTCAGGAAGGCGAGGCCCTCATAGGACAGGTCCAGCACCTGACGCCGCACGTGCACCTGCGGCCACAGGGGATGGTCGAAGGACAGCGTGCAGGCACGGCTCGGCGGCGCGCGCCGCAGCCAGCGGTGGCGGTAGCGAACAATCTCGCGGGGCATCGGCATCAGCACCAGGCCGGCTTCCTCGCGCGCCTCGCTCACCTCCAGGTGCACCACGCTGCTGTAGCCGAAGGCCTCCAGGGTGAAGGGCCCCACGGGCAGCTCACCCTCGAAGCGCCAGCCCATGCGGCCTTCATGCGAGTCGAAGTACGCGGCCGTCACCGGCACCTTGCGCCCATCCGCGGCGCGCGCCATGCCGCGCGCCCGCCGGCCCACCAGCGCGTCGCAGATGCGCCGCACGCGGTCGGGGTGCTCGATGCGCTCCTTCCACACCGGCCGCGTCTCCGGCGGGAGCAGCAGGCCGTTGTCACGCAGGGCCTCCAGCACGGAGACGATGCGGCGGCCCGCGTCCAAGGGCGGCGCCAGGAAGCGCAGGCTCACCTCCGGCGCGCCGCGCACGTCCATGACCTCCACGTCCAGCGCGGTGGCCCAGCGCTCGCCATGGCCCAGCACCACGGAGGCGGTGTCGCCCGGCTTCGGCGCCGCCTGCGTGCCCAGGTTCAGCGTCAGGTGCTCCAACGACAGCTGCACCAGCCGGCACGGCGCCTGGAGGTTTCCGAACGACGCCACCGCCGTCAGCTCCGTCCCCATCCGGTAACCGAGCATCGACGCCCGGCCGCTCAACCCTTCCAGCGTGTCCGCCTGCATGACAGCTCCGTTGTCTGAAGGAGACCGAGTGTACGGCTTCACAGGTGTGAGACTTGAGAATTCTCATCCGAAGCGTGAGCACGAACGAGCCATGCGTAAGCTGCTCTCCAGGACAGGTCTGGATGTCTGATTTTTCAAGTGTCGCGCGGAGCGCCGTTTCACTCTGAGCAGGATGTACGCTCGCATCCCATCGGGTCCACACACACCCAGGCTTTGCGGGTGAGACGATGTGGCATGGATACCGGAGGAGCGAGGGCTCGCACGCTCGCTCGCTGAGATGGAACCGGCATCGTCAGCGGGTTAGGGGGAGGACCATGCCGCTCAACACCCTCTGCCTTCGTTGCGGCATGTGCTGTGACGGGACGCTCTTCACGCACGTGTCGCTCCAGCCGGAGGAAGCCCTGGCGCTCCAGCGGCGGGGGCTGCCGGTGGGCTCACGCACGGATGGAAGTCCCGCCTTGATGCAGCGCTGCTCGGCCCTGGACGGGCGCACGTGCACCGTCTACGCGGACCGGCCGGCGAGCTGCAGGCGGTATCACTGTCAGTTGTTCTCCGCGCTGGCGGAGCAGGAAGTCTCGTTGGACGAAGCGCTCGCGGTGGTGGACGAGGCCCATGCGCGAGTGGCCGCCGTGGCGCGCACGCTGGCGCCTGCTTCGGAGGAGGCGCCGCGCTCGGTGCTGCAGCGGGCCCGGCGCGCGAACCTGCCCGAGCACGGAGGCCCGCTGTCCGCGACGGACCTGGCCACCTATGAGCATGCGGAGGCCTATCTGGACACGCACTTCCGGGGGCGCTTCGGGCGGCGGGGTTGAGCGCGGCGACGCGGTGAATCCCAGCCGCCTCGCGCACCGGTGTGGCTACGATGCGGGCGCGAGAAGCCGGGCCGTGCTTCCACGGCGCCGCGTGACACCGAGGACTTCAATGAAGACGAACGCGTCCGTGCTGGCGGTGATGACGTGCTCCCTGCTGACGGCGCCGCTGGCCATCGCGGATGACACGGCCCCCGTGAAGTCCGCGTCGGTGGATTTGAATGGAGACGGCACGCCCGAAGCGGTGTCCCTCCAGTTCGACGCGCCGAAGAACGAGTTCGTCCTCAAGGCGGGCAGCGCCACAATCCGAGGCCCCGGTGACGACAATGAACCCGCGGGCGTGTTCATCGTGGACCTGGACAGCCGGGACAAGCGCAAGGAGCTCATGGTGCGCACCGGGCAGACGGACTACGACCAGCGCTCGTACCTCTACGGCTTCGACGGCAAGGCGTTGAAGCTGCTGGGCACCGTGCCCGCGCTCACGGAGGCCAAGGGCAACGGCATCATCCTGTCCGACTCATGGCAGGGCTTCTGGAACCGGCGCGACAAGTACGTGTTGGACGCGAAGACGGGCAAGGTGTCCGAGGTGCCGCAAGATTTGTACGCCGTGGGCGTCGAGGCCACGGTGAAGCAGTCGTTCCCGCTGGCGCGCAGCCGCACGGACAAGAACGCCGTGGCCATGCTGGCCCAGGGCTCGAGGATTCAGGTCCTCGCCGCCGCGCGCTCGGGCCGCAAGGGTGGGGGCTACCTCTACCTGGTGAAGTCCTCCACGGGGCTGCTCGGTTGGGCCACCGCGAAGGATTTGACGGAGAAGACGGACGGCCTGCCGCTCGCGGGTTGAGGGCAGGCGCTATCGCTGGACGGCGAGAATGCGCCAGCCCCGCACGTCCACGGCGTAGGTGGCTGCTTCGGTCGCGGTGGCGCCTTCGCTGCGACATGCGCCTTCCTTCACCAGGAATCTGACGAGCACGACTTCATCGTTCAGTGGAGCCACCTCGACATCGTAGGAGTCGCGGCGATGGAGACACACGTCATCGGGCGTAGCGCCCCGAGGCGGCTTCACATCCCGAGGAAGCATGTCGTCCATCGCGAGTTCGATGGCAGCGGCCAGGTTCGCCGGCACCTGCACGCGGCCTTCCGATGGGAGCCACAATGGGTAAGGCAGCTTCGCCGCCTCTTCCTTGGAGGCATGCTCCGGGCGAAAGGGCCGCTGGAAGAGAGCACAACCGGGGATCATCACCACCGTCAGCAACAGGGCTCGACACTTCATGACCCGCTCCTAGTCGCCCACATCCGTGACGATGCCGAGTGGCTTGTGCTCCGGCTTGATGATGCCAATGAGTTCCCAGGTCCTTCCCTTACGAAGATAGACCTCACCGGGCTGAGGCTCATTCGCATGGGGAACCAGCTTCATCACATGACAGTCCGTGTCGAACTGGATTCGGATGAGCCATCGCTGGTTCTTCTCCCACCTGTCTTCCGGTGTCAGTGGCGACGGTGCCCAGGGATGGCTGTGGTAGTCCGCGATGCCGACTGCACGGCCACGCTCATCCCGTACATAGCGTGGTGACGTACACGACTTGCGCTTGTTGGGACCGATTCGCTGCATCTCACCGATGGGAGAGGGATAGCTCGCGTAGAAGACGCCGTCCCCGAGCGAGTAGAGGACGCCGCAGTACTCCTGGCCGTATTCCTTCTCTCGCGCTCCATCCATCTCCATGATGATGGGACAGAGCTGGTCGATGACGTCATCCACGTTCCTGGAGGGTTGGATGGCGGGCCATGGGCCTCGAACTCATACCTGACCACCATCAGGCCCGAAGTAGACGTCCTTTCCAGCGTACCGATAGCCCGCCCCGCTGCAGGCCGTCAGCAACAGGGCAACCTGGGCCCAACGAAGGCTCATCCTGGCGTCCCTCCCACACCCGCGCCGGCTACCTGGCCAGCGCCAGCTCGATGCGTCCGAGCTGCTCGTCGGTGGACGTCACCTTCACCGTCACCGGCATGCCCACGGTGAAGGTCCGCTCCTTGCCCACCAGGGACAGCTCGCGCGAGTCCGGCCGGAAGGGGCCGCCGGACAGTGCGTCCGTGGGCACCACGCCTTCCACCAACATGCCGTCCAGCTGCGCCACCAGGCCGAAGGGCCGCACCCGCGTCACACGCGCTGGGAACTGCTTCCCCACGTACCCCGCCATCCACCGCGCCTCCAACTCACGGTGCCGGTCGTTCTCCGCCCGCGTCGACGCGCGCGCCTTCGCGTTGATGTGCACCGCGAGCGCCTCCATCCCCGGGTCCTCGTCCACGAAGTCCCGGCGCCCCTGCAGGTACCCCTTCAACGTCCGGTGCACCGCCAGGTCCGCATACCTTCGAATCGGTGACGTGAAGTGCAGGTACAGCGGCGCCGCCAGGCCGAAGTGCGGCCCCGGCTTCACCGTGTAGCGCGACGGGCCCAGGGAGCGCCGCAGCACCGAACGCAACGCCGGCTCCGCCGCCGCGCCCACAATCTGCCGGTCGAACGCCGCCAGCGCGAGCGGCGTCAGCTCCCGCCCGAAGCCCGCCGCGAAGCCGGACGTCTCCGCGAAGGCATTCAGGTCCGCCACCCGCAGCGGGTCCGGCTGCTCGTGCACGCGGTACACCCCCGGCAGGCCGCGCGCCAGCATCCACCCGGCGATGGCCTCGTTCGCCGCCACCATGAAGCGCTCAATCATCGCGTGCGCGGACGTCGGCTGCTCACTCACCAGCCCGGACAGCTCGCCCGTCGCCTGGTCGAAGGTGAAGCGCGCCTCGTCCCGCGCGAACTCCATGCCGCCGCGCGCCGCCCGCGCCACCGCCAGCCGCGCCGCCGCCAGCCGGAACCACGGCATCACCTCCCGCACCGGCGCCATGGGCGCCGACACCTCACCCCGGTCCAGGAAGGCGGCCACCTCCTCGTAGTTCAGCCGCGCCCACGAGCGGATGACGCTCTCGTACACGTCCGCCGCCGTCACCCGGCCCTGCGGGTCGATGCGCAGCTCCACCGTGAGGCACAGCCGCTCCTCGCCCTGCACCAGGCTCAGCCAGTGCGAGGACAGCGCCTCCGGCAACATCGGCAGCACGCGCCCCGCCAGGTACACGCTGGTGGCCCGCTCGCGCGCCTCGGCGTCCAGCGCCGTGCCCTGCTTCACGTACTCAGCCACGTCCGCGATGGACACCAGGAGCCGCAGCGCCCCGTCCGGCCCCGCCGGCAACACCGAAATCGCGTCGTCGATGTCCCGCGTGGACGGCGCATCCACCGTCACCGTGGGCACGTCCCGCAGGTCCCGCCGCGCGCCCACCGCGTGCGGCACCGCGCGCGCGCCCCGCGCTTCCTCCATGGCCTCCTCGGAGAAGTCCTTGCGCAGCCCGTGCCGGGCGATGACGCGCTCCAGGGAGCGGTCCTCCCCCGCTTCCACCCGGTAGCACAGCACCACCTTGCCCTCGTCGATGCGCGCCACCACCGCGTCACCGGCCTGCACCTGCGCCCCCGCGGGGTCGAGCACCCAATCCGCGTTGGCCACCTCGCGGTCCACCCGGAGCAGGGGCGCGCCCTTGCGCAGCACCACCTCGCCGTAGACCTGCGTGCGGGGCCGCTCCACCAACGACAGCTGGCTGGCCGACCAGCGCCCATCCGCGCCCGCCGTCACCGTGGCCGTGACGACGTCCCCGGCGAAGTACGGGTTGAGGTCGGGCGGCGGGACGAAGGCGGACAGCACCTCCGGCGAGCCGGGCGTCTGGACGGTGAGGAAGCCGAAGCCTCGGGGGTGGACGTCGAGACGGCCGGTGACGGTGCGGGGCGAAACGGAAGTATCCATGGAACCTTGGGCGCGTGTTTAGCCCACTCCCATCGTGGGAAAGCAGGGCTCGCGCGGGAAAGTGTCGGCCCCCGGGACACGGCCCATGGAGGGCCTGCGTCTCACCGGGAGCGCCATCGCCAGGGATTGGCGAGTTGCCGGACGTGGACGCAGCCGGCCCCGCGCCCCTGACACCCCGGCCAGGCCCGCCCACGATTCCCCACCTGAATCCGGCTTCAATTCCGCCCTACCCGGGAAGTCACCGGGTCCAGTAACAAACCCGTGAGGGACGGGGCTTTCGCGTCCCTCCGGCTCACGGTGTACATTCGACGCCATTCGATGAGTGGGAACACGCTGCCGCTCGCGCCGGAAGCGCGCTCGCTGGGCAAGTACGAGGTGCTCTGCCGCCTGTCGACGGGCGGGATGGCGGAGATTTTCCTCGCGTCCCAGCGTGGCCTGGCGGGTTTCCACAAGCTGGTGGTGCTGAAGCAGATTCTCCCCGACATCCGCGGCGAGGAGGAGTTCGTCCGGATGTTCCTGGACGAGGCCAAGGTGACGGCCGCGTTCAACCACCCGCACATCGCCCAGGTGTACGACCTGGACATCGCGGACGGAGAGCTCTTCCTCTCCATGGAGTTCGTCCCGGGCGCCACGCTGGTGGAGGTGGCGCGCGCGTGCCGGCAGGCCAATACCCCCATCCCCATGGGCTACAGCCTGATGGCGGTGCGCGACACCGCCGTGGCGCTCCACTACGCGCACACCTTCACGGATCCGCTGGGCCGCCCCTCCCCCGTCATCCACCGGGACGTGGCGGAGAAGAACATCATGGTGACGTACGAGGGCGTCACCAAGCTGCTCGACTTCGGCATCGCCAAGAGCCTGGCCCGCGCCAGCCGCACCGCGGTGGGCATGGTGAAGGGCACCAGCGGCTACATGTCGCCCGAGCAGATTCTGGGCGAGCCGCTGGACGCGCGCAGTGACTTGTTCAGCCTGGGCGTGGTGCTGCACGAGTGCCTCACCGGCATGCGGCTGTTCTACGCCAAGCAGGCCGAGGCGATGATGAACGCGGTGCTGCGCTGCGAGGTGACGCCGCCCTCGCGCACCAACAAGCACGTGCCGCCAGAGCTGGACACCATCGTCATGCGCGCGCTGTCCAGGCGCCGCGAGGACCGGTACGCCTCCACGCTGGAGTTCGCCCGCGCCATCGAGCGCGCCGTGGGTCCGCTCATCTGGCACCCCGAGCAGAGCAGCGAGCTGATGCTGCGCCTCTTCTCCGACCGGCGCGACCAGACGCGGCAGCTCCTGATGAGCGGGCAGGACGACACGGGGGACACCACCGGCGTGGTGAACCTGGCCAAGGTCATGGCCATGGGGGCCGAGCCCTCCGAGCTGCCCACCGGCGGCGTCACCTTGCCGCCGTCACCTCGGGCTTCGGGAGCGCCTCGCGGCGCCGCGCCGTCCACCGCGCCCCGGCGTCCCACCCCGGGCGCTCCCACCGCGTCCCCGGATGCCGGCACCGTTCGCAAGGCCGTGCTCCAGGCGCCACCGGTCAAGCGGCTGGCCTCGCGCGCGCCGGCCGCCGCACGCCCGCCGCCTCCTCCTCCTCCCGCCGAGGCCATGACGTCCCCTCCGTCCGAGCGGCAGCACGTGCGCACCCAGCCGGGGATGCCGGTCCACCCACCGGAGCACACGGTCCGCACGCAGTTGCCGGGCGCTGGCCGGGAGTCGGGCGCTTCTGCACCCGCGCCGGGTGAGACCTCCGCGCGTCAGGGCTCGCGGGCCTCGGCGGCGGATGCCCAGGCCACCGCGCGGGAACAGACCCAGGTCCGCGGGGTGCGCTCCCCGGAGCCACCCGCTCCGACAGCGCCCGAGGATTCCCGCGCCCGGCCGATTCGCACGCCGGATACGGTCCCTGCCGCGGATGCACGGTCTCGCTCATCCCGGACGCAAGACGGCCTGCGCACGGTGGCCCCACCCGAAGCGCCCGCGCCTCGGGCCGCGACGGAGGACGCCTCCCGCGCCCGCGCTTCCCGCACCCAGGACGGCCTGCGCGCCTCCGTGCCCACGCCGCCTCCCGCCGAGCGCGACCTGCGGACGGCGATGATTCGCATGCCGGTGCTGCCCCCCGAGCGTGGCGAGGACACGGTTCCGGTGACGCCCTCGCCGCGCCGCTCCACTCCTCCCCGTCGCAGGCAGGGTGGCGCTTCGAACGAGCCCACCACCCAGCCCGTCCGCTTCCACGACATGCCCGTGGAGGAGGAGGACGACGAAGAATCCACGGTGCAGAGCCGGGGCGACACGACAAGCCCCAGGCGCGCGCGGCCCCCACAGCCACCGTCCCAGCCACCGCCTCGGCGAAACCGGGCCTGGATGGCCGTCACGGCGGTGGTGGGCATGCTGGCGCTGGGCGTCGCGGTGGTGATGCTGGGGCTGGACGGTGGCGTCGTGTCCTCCCGGCTGAGGCCCCTGCTCGGCCGGGGTGCCCCACCGCCGCCCCAGCAAACCGCCGGGACGCGTCCCCCGGTGAACGCGGACGAGGACCTGGCGGCGGGGACAGCGACTCCCGTGGCTCCACCGGTGAACGAGGGGGCGAAGGACACGGGTGCGTCAGCCCTGGCCATCGCGGAGGTGGACCCCTCCGCCCTGACGGATGAGGCGCCGGTGCCGGATGAGCGTGCCCCGGACTCGGACGCCGCCACCGAGGACGACGCCCCGCTCAAGGGACCCCGGACCTTCAAGCGCGTCCGCAACGGGACGCAGCGGAGCAAGGCGGTCGCCACGGGGCTCCGCAAGGCACCGGCCACGCCGCCCACCTCGGAGAGCGTACCGGCGGGCGAGCCCGGCTTCCTCACCCTGGTCACCGAGCCCAAGGCCCAGGTGTTCCTCGGCGGCCAGGACCTGGGCAAGACGCCGCTCTTCAAGGTGAAGCTGCCCGCGGGTCAGCACACCCTGAAGCTGGTGGATGCCACCGCCAAGGCGCACCAGGTTCCCGTGGACATCCAGCCCGGGGAGACGACCTCCGTCCGCGGCCCGTTGAGCCTGCTTTCGGACCCCTGAACCGCGGGGCAGGCAATCAACGCCGGAGACATGCGTACCTTGAGCACGTCGGGGTCCGTGTCGTGACCCCTTTTCCATTGGAGCGTGCCCATGTCCCCCGCCCGCGTCTCAATCGTCGCGTCCTTCCTCCTCTTCGGTGCCTGTGCCCATGCCCAGGACGCTCAAGCCGGTGCGTCCACTTCCACACGACAGCGAGGCGACGTCCGGGAGGTGCCCGACTTCGACGAGGTGTCGGTGAGCCATGGCATCCGGGCCGAGGTGAAGGTGGGCCCCAAGTCCGTGCGCCTGGAGGGCCCGGCCGAGCTCGTGTCCCGAATCGAGCTGGATGTGCATGACGGGGCGCTGCGCACCCGCGTGGACAGGAAGCTCTTCGACGGGTTCCGAGGCGGCAGCGTCCGCCTGTACGTCTCCAGCCCGCGCGTGGAAGGCATCCACGCCAGCGGCGGCAGCCACGTGGACGCGGACGCCACGCGCACGGACGAGTTCGACGTCGAGGCCAGCGGCGGCGCCATCGTCAACGTCCGCGGCGTGGATGCACGCCAGGTGGAGACCGAGGCCAGCGGTGGCTCGAAGGTGACGCTGGCGGGACGGGCGACGGACTTCGACGTCGAGGCCAGCGGGGGCTCCGTCGTGCGGGCCCTGGACGTGAAGGGCGTCAAGACGCTGGACGCGGAGGCGAGCGGCGGCTCGCGCGTGGAGGTGGATGCGTCCGACCGCGTCAGCGGCGAGGCCTCCGGGGGCAGCGTCCTCCAGCTCGTGTCCCGCCCGAGCCAGAGCGACGTGCGCACCAGCGGCGGCTCCCGGCTCGTCTACAAGGACTGACGCGCCCGCCGCCGTGGAAGGCGTGCCGCGTCAATGACAACACACGGGTGGGGTGAACCGGACAGCATCCGAGGTCGCGGGTGGGCCGGCTTGCTCCGCATGGGCCGGGGCGGCTGGAATGCGCGTCCCCACCCCTCGCGGAGCTGCCC
>NZ_JABXEO010000125.1:0-17416 GCF_013372585.1 Myxococcus sp. AM010 | reverse complement strand
CGCCTGGCGCTCGCCCGCTGGCGCCCCGCCCCTCGGGCCCCGGCACGGGTGCGCCTCCGGGCAGGTCCCCAGGTGGCTTTGGCGGACGCCCCGGCGGCTTCCGGCCGTCCACGCCGCGGCCGCCCCCCACGCCCGAGCAGATTCAGGCGCTGGCGGTGCGCGAGCGCGTCCCCGCCCGCATCGCGAAGGGCGAGCTCGAAGGGAAGATGAAGTGCCGCATCTGGCGCAAGCTGCACGCCGAGGAGGCGAAGCGCTTCGACCAGGTGTACGAGCTGATGGGCCAGACGCCCAGCCTGTCCCTGGGTGACGCCTTCGGCGTGCTCCAGAGCGGCATGACGGTGGCGGAGTTCATGGCCCGCAAGGAGCGCACCCAGCGCAAGGCGGCCATCAAGCAGGCGCGCGGCGAGGTCGAAAACGCCGTGGTGGCGGACTTCCTGGCCCGCCTCATGAGCGACAAGGCGGAGGTCTCCGTGGTGCTGGCGGAGCGCTCCCTGCTGGACACGCTCCTCGGCGAGGAGCCCATCGCCTTCACGCTGGAGCGCACGGGCCGCCTGGAGAAGCTCCAGGTGGTGCTGCTGGCCCGGCGCGCGGATTGGGAGCGGCTGCTGCCAGGCCTGGAGCGCGATGCCAAGCTGACGCAGAAGCCGTCCGCGGTGGCGCGCCAGCCGGACAAGCGCCCTCACTCGGACCCGCGCGCCTTCCTGGACCACCTGGGGCAGACGGTGCGGATGGTGTTGCGCAACGGCATCACCCTCCAGCTTCCGCTGATGCGCGTGGGCCGGTTCGACCTGCTGCTGGGCGAAGAGGGCCACGAAGTCTTCGTCCCGCTCCACGCCCTGCTGCGCTTCGAGCCCGTCACCTCCCCCTCCGAGAGCGCCCCCGCGGAAGAGGCCTGAGGCCCATCCCCGCGGAGGGCGCGGCCCCTCACCACCGAGACCTCCATGCGTCAGTTCATCTCCCGCATCATCAAGCCCTGGCTCGCCCTGGCCGCGACGGCCGCCATGGTGGGCATCACCCAGCAAGGGTGCACGAAGGACGCCGACGCGGCGAAGGCGCCCGCCGTCCCGGAGAAGCGGGAGAACGGCGTGCGCGTCGTCGAGCTCTCCGTCACCGAAAAGGGCTACGAGCCCAGCCCGGTGAGCCTCAAGAAGGGTGAGCCGGTGAAGCTGGTGGTGACGCGCAAGACGGACCACACCTGCGCCACGGAAGTCGTCATGGACGGCTACGACATCAACACCCCGCTGCCGCTCAACGAGCCGGTGGAGATTGCCTTCACGCCGAAGGAGTCTGGCAAGCTGGTGTACGGCTGCGCCATGAACAAGATGATTTCCGGCGTTTTCATGGTCGACTGACGGACGCTGGCCGATTTCTGGGCAGCGCCGCCGGGAGGAGTAGTCTGCGCGGCCTGAATGGGCGGCGCGGCGGAGCTCTTCACCCGGCATGTCTTCCTCGACCTCGAAACCACGGGGCTGGACCCGCGTGTGGACGAGGTCATCGAGCTGGGCTGCATCTTCTTCGAGAACGGGCGCGAGGTGGAGCGCTTCGCTCGCCTGTACTCGGCGTCGCGGCCCCTCCCCCTCACCATCCGGCGGCTGACGGGCCTGACGGACGCGGACCTCAAAGGGCATCCGCGCTTCGGCACCGACATCGCCGAGCTTCGAGAGAAGCTCTCCGGCTGGACGGTGGTGGCGCACAACGCGCCCTTTGAAAAAGGCTTCCTGCCGGACCTGCTGGGCCCCATCCGCGCCCCGGTGCTCGACTCGTGCGAGCTGATGCACTACCTGCACCCGGAGCTGCCCAGCCACTCGCTGGAGTCGCTGCTGCGCTGGGGCGGACTGGCACTGCGCCAGCCGCACCGCGCGGTGTCGGACTGCGAGGCGGTGTACTCGGTGCTGGTGCACGCCATGGAGCGCTGCATCCGCGAGGGCCGTGGCGATGACGTGGTGGACCTGCTCGCCGCGTTGGATCCGCGCAAGGGCGCGGAGCTGCGCCTGGCCATGGAGGGCGTGGGCCTGAAGGACGGCGCGAGCGGCGCGTTCGACTACGAGGAATGGCCGCTGGTGGACCTGCTGTCGCGCCTGGCCGCAGCGTGCCGCGCGGAGGCGGCGCCGCTGGCGCTGGAGGCGCAGGGCTTCCTTCGCGGGAAGCCGGAGCGGCGGCGTGCGGGAGGCGCCACGGCGCTGCCTGAGCCGGAGGCGGATGCCCCCGTGCTGCCGGTGCGTCCGGACGAGGTCTCCGCGCTGCTGGGCGCGGGCGGCGCGCTGGAGCAGGCCGGTGAAGGATTCCTGAGCCGGGCCGCGCAGCTCGACGTCGCGCAGGCGGTGGCGCGGGCGCTGTCGGACGGCGGGCAACTGGCGGTGGAGGCCGGCACGGGCACGGGCAAGTCGCTGGCGTACCTGGCTCCCGCGGCCCTCTTCGCGGCGCGCAACGGGCGCAAGGTCGGCGTGGCGCCGCACACGAAGACGCTCCAGGACCAGCTCCTGGAGAAGGACCTGCCTCGGCTTCACCGGGCCACGAAGGGCGCCTTTGGCTATGCACTGCTGAAGGGCCAGACGAACTACCTGTGCCGCCGCCGCGCGCTGGAGGCCACGCGGGTGGAGCCCGGCATGGGGCACGCCGCGCGCGCGCCTCGGGCGTACCTGCGCGCGTACCTGCGCCGCAGCGGCGAGGGCGACCTGGACCGGCTGAGCCACTGGTTCCGCGAGCGCTTCCCGGTGCTGATGGCGTTGGTGCCCGCCGTGCGCTCCGAGGCGTCGACGACGCTGGGCGAGAAGTGCCCGCACTTCCACCGCTGCTTCTATCACTCGGCCGTGGCGCAGGCGCGGGAGGCCGACGTGCTGGTCATCAACCAGTCGCTCGCCTTCGCGTGGCCCGCGCGCTACCCGAAGTTGGACCACCTGGTCCTCGACGAGGCGCATGAGGTGGAGGACGTCGCCACGACCGCGCTGGCGCTGGAGCTGTCGGACCTGGCCTTCCTCCGCCTCACCGAGCGGCTGCACGGAAGGGACGGACGGCGCGGCCTGTTCGCCGAGCTGCGCAAGGCGCTGAGCGCTTCGCGCCGGACGGAGACACGGGCGCTGATGGGCGAGGTGGAGGATGGGCTTCGCCGGTTGCTCGATGATGCGCGTGACCTCGGTGCGCGCGTGACGGAGCTGTGCGAGCCCGCCGCCACCGCCGTGGGCGAGGACCCGGACGAAGGCGCGTACTCGCCGGAGCTGCGCATCACCGCGACCGTGCGCGCCCTGCCCGCCTGGGAGCCGGTGCGCGAAGGACTTGAAGGCGTGCGCGGCGCGCTCCAGGCACTTCATGTCCTGCTGTCCGTGCGTGTCCTGGCCGCGCTCCCCGAGCTGGCGGCTCGGCAGCCCGCGCTGGAGCGGGAGCTGTCCGGTGCCACCACGGAGCTGGGCGAGCTGGCGGTTCTCGCGGGTGAGCTGTCCGGTGAAGCCGCGCCAGGACGGTGCTACGCGGCCACGGCGGAGCCGAAGCGGCAGCGGTGGAGCCTGAGCGCCCAGCCGGTGGATGTCTCCGCCTACGTGTCGAAGGACTTCGCGGAGAGCAAGCGCACGTTGGTGCTCGCATCTGCCACGCTGGGCACTGGCGACGGCTTCCCCTTCGTCCTCCGTCGCCTGGGGCTCGACGGGCGCGGAGGCCGGCCCGCGCCCCGGCTGGTCCGCGCGGCCACGCCCTTCAAGCTGCAGGAGCAGGCGCTGGTCGTGCTCGTCACCGATGCGCCTCGTGCGCACGAAGAAGCCTTCATCGAGTGGGCCTCGCTCCGGATTTCGGGCCTGGCCCAAACGATGGGCGGCCGGGTGCTGGGGCTGTTCGCGTCGACGCGCCGCATGGAGCGCGTGGGCACGAGCGTGCGCGGACGACTGGACCCGCTGGGCATCGAGGTGCTGCGACAGTCACGCGGGCACAGCCGCTCGCTGGCGGCACGGCAGGAGAAGGACACGGGCACCGTGCTGCTGGGGACCAAGAGCTTCTGGCAGGGCGTGGACATCCCCGGCCGCGGCGTGGGCTGCGTGTTCATCGACAAGCTGCCCCTGGAGCCCGCCATGCGTCCGCTGGTGGCCGCGCGCGAGGAGCCGCTGTCCCGGAACGGCGGCGAGTACATGGGCTTCCTCCACTACCGGCTTCCCCGCGCCCTGCTGCAACTGCGCCAGGGCGTGGGCCGGCTCATCCGGGCCACGACGGACCGGGGCGTGGTCATCATCTCGGACCCGGGGCACCCCAGCTACCGTGGCCACCTGATGAACGCGCTGGAGGGCTATCGCGTCGAGGCGCTCCCGTGGGCCCAGGCGCGCCTGCGCATCCACGCGATGCTGAAGGAGACGGGGCTCACCGTGGAGTCAGGAGCCGCGCGGTCCTGGGGGTGAGCCCTGGAGCGGCTCAGTCCTCGAGCCGGGTGCGGTAGCGCGCATCGAGGGCGCGCAGCTCGTGGATGAGCTCGGGGGAGGCGCCCGAGTGCTCCGCGGCCAGGAGCGCGTTCGACAAGGTCCTCGCGTCCTCCTCGTTCTGCTCGCGGAGGCGCTGCACCATCTTCCGCGTGGCATCGAAGAGGTCCTGGAGGTCGTCGCCATCCCGGAGCCCGTGCTGGGGTGGACGCAGCCGGCCGTCGTGGACCTCCTGCACCATGCGGCGGATGCGGAAGAGCGGGCCCGCCACCTTGTGCGTCACCACGATGGTCCCCAAGCCCACCACCGCGATGAAAGCCACCAGGAAGCCCCCCAACGCCCACCAGGTGAGCTTCTGCTGCCGCTCCAGCTCCGCGCGTTGGGCGACGATGGCGGCGCGCTCTGCCTCGTAGGCCGCGTCGATGGCCCGCGCCTTCTCGCGGAAGCTCGCCTCGAACGTGGGGTCATCCATCCGAGTCAGCAGCTCGTTGGAGAGCGTGGCGCCGGACAGCTCGCGGCTGACCTCCGCCGCGCGGGAGCGGGCCTCCACCGCCGTCGCCGTCTCGCGCATGAGCGACCGCGCGCCTCTCACGAGGAACACGCCCAGCAGCGCCGACAGCACGAGCGTCACCGAGACGATGTACGCCGTCAGCTTGAGCTGGAAGCCCGTTTCGAGGAGGAAGTTGCGCCAGCGCCGCTTGGGCGGCGTCAGGGGCGCCGTGGTCGTCGTCATGTCTCGCTGCTCCACTCGAAGGTCTCCGCCGCTTCCTCCACCGCGCGAGGTACCAGCGCCTTGAGGAGATCGACAGGCTGAGCGCCCGCGGCATTCACTTCCACCTGCCCCATCAGCGACAGGTCCGGGTAGGTGAGGCACACCAGCGCCACCCGCAGCCCGCCGCTGTCCGTCGCATGAAGCTCCGGGGTGATGCGGTAGCCCCGCACCCGAAGCTTCTTCAGCGTGCCCTTCGCCGCCGCCTTCGTCTCCTTCGCGGGCGCGAGCTGGGCCCCACTCCGCATCAGCCGAGAGCGCAGCCGCGCCTCCGTCGCCTTCACCAGGTCGGCAGGGAGCTTGCCCGTGCGGTCCTTGACCGCCTCGAGCTGCACGTAGAAGCGCGGCGGGCGGGACTGGTACTCCTTCAGGGCGCCCACGGCCTCGCGCACCGCCGCCTGGACCGACGCGTCCGCCTCCGCCTTGTGGGCCTGGAGGCAGGCGAGCCCGTCGGGCTCCAGCAGCTTCGCCAGCCCCTTCGCCACGGCCGCGCGCACCAGCTCGCTCTCGTCCTTCAATCCGTTGCACAGCAGCGGCACGGCCTCCGGGTCCTCCGTGGCGCCGAGCACCAGCGCCGCCTGCGAGCGCGAGCGCGGGTCCTTGCTCTTCTGGAGCTGCTTGCCCAGGAAGGCAATACGGGAGCTCCCCTGGGCCAGGGCCGCGCAAGGCGCGAGGAGCAACAGGACGAGGGCAGAGGAAAGCAGCTGCATGTGCAGGGAAGGTGTCCGGAGAGTCTAGCGCCGTCTGACGATTGCCGAACAGTTGCATGGCCTTGCACCTGGAAGACAGTGGGTCATGCCCACGCCCACCCTGGAGGACCGACCCGCTTCTGTCAGTCCGGGTGTCTGTCCAGACCTGGGACGCCGTGGGAAGGGCGCACGGTGCGGGGCCGTCACAGCGGCCCGGGCTCGGCCCCTGTGGCCCTACAACCGATGCCTCCCGCCTCCGCCACCACAGCAGGACCGGCAGGAATCGAGCCATCCGCTCGGGGATGTGGCCTTCATGGGGTAATGTGCGCTTCTCCAGGAGGGCTCACCAGGTGTCTTTCACGTCCCGGTTGGAAGGTCTGCTCCAGAACGTGGGGTTGGGCGGTATCGTGGGTGAGGTGCGCGCGCGCCTCGGGCTCAAGGAGGCCCGAGACACGTCCGCGCCCCGAGCCACGGACTTCCCTTCACCTCCTCCTCGTGGCGCCCCACAGCAGACCGTGGTCGAGCGCACGCCGCGTCCCAGGCCTGCCATCTCCCAGCCGTCCGACGCGTCGGCGCCGGAGCCGACCGTGGCAGAGCGCACTCCGCCGCGTGGCGCGGCAATTACCGACGCTGACGTACCTTCGGTTGCCCAACCCTCAACGCCTGAGCCCTCCCGGAAGATGACGGCGAAGGCGTCTCGCACCGGGGCGAAAAAGAAGAAGCCCGCAGCGCGACAGGCCCAGGGCAGCGCTGGAGTCAGGTCGGAGAAGCGGACCGCACGGCCGGCCGCGAAGACGAAGAAGCGAGCGCGGCCCGCGAAGGAGGCCGCTTCGACCTCGAACGGGAATGGAGGCACCGCAGTGGACCAGTTGCTGTCCGCGCTGCGCAGCCACCCGCGGCAGCAGGACCTCATCTCGGCGGGCAAGCAGAAGGACCAGCTCGTGCGGTCACTCATCCCCCTCTATCTCGCACGCTCACTGGATGGGGAGTTCGAGGTGACGTCTGGAACGACATCCCGGTTCTGGGGAGAACTTGGGGTCACCTACGCCGCGCCGAACGCGGCCAAGGCGCTCCGCCTGCACGGTGGTTACGCGCAGGACACCCAGAAGGGCAAAGCCATCACGGCCCGGGGCGTCCAGTACGTCGAAGAGATGCTGAGTCGTTTCGGAAACGCCTCTTCAAGCACCTGAATGGCGAGCAGCCGCGACGGGAAAGAGGGCGCAGGGCGCTTCGTCTTCAGCTCGCCCCGCACCATCACTCTTCTCGAACCGTCCCTGGCGCATCGGCAATCTCCCATGCACTAGAGTGAACGCCATACTTGGACCAAGCCTGATGCATCGCGCCCTCCAGGCTTGAGTGCCATGTATCGCCCGAGCATCTGCCGGAGCCATCCCAGACAAACAACAGGACGGCACCGTACTCTTCGGCAATCTCAAGCGACACCGCCTGCCCGAATTCCCGATGCAGCGACGACCGACGTGTCGCCGATTCAGGCAATGAGTTCACACGCGAGCACGGAAGCTGGGCAACAAGCCTTGGTCCCATCGAAGTCGCGTTGCCTTCCATAAACGTTCTGCCTCGCGCCGGTGACAGCTCTCTGCCCGACCGACTACACGCTGCGCCCGCAGTCTCGCCCTCCGGGCGCTCACGGCACGCGGGTTGAGTAAAACCGAGAACCATTGCTGGCCCCTGACAGCGGGTTGGGCCCACCTTCCGCCCAAGCACATGCCGGTCAGGTCGCCTGCCTGGCGGGAATCCTTGGAGCCGAAACGGCGAGCACGATGCTGGCGCTCATCGATTCACACCTGATGCGCCGCCTGCGTCCCCCTGACGCCCACAGCCCGCGCCTCGCCGGCTCCCCGCCCGGGCCCCCCCACCGGGTCAGTCCGGGGTTCCGGGGGTCGTCCAGGCCCCCATGCAACCTCCAAGAACTCCTGCGAAGCCGCCTCTTGTGGCATATACCCACACCATGCCTTCCGCCCTGACCGCCTCCGAGATTCGCGAGGCGTTCCTCAAGTTCTTCGAGGAGCGCGGCCACCGCCGTGTGGCGTCCTCCTCCCTGGTGCCCGCCAACGACCCGACGCTGATGTTCACCAACGCGGGCATGGTGCAGTTCAAGGACGTCTTCACCGGCCGTGAGACGCGCGACTACCGCCGCGCCACCACGTCGCAGAAGTGCGTGCGCGCCGGCGGCAAGCACAACGACCTCGACAACGTCGGCTTCACCGCCCGGCACCACACGTTCTTCGAAATGCTCGGGAACTTCTCCTTCGGCGACTACTTCAAGTCCGACGCCATCGCGTACGGCTGGGAGTTCGTCACCCGGACACTCGGCCTGTCCACCGACCGGCTCGCCGTCACCGTGTTCAACGGCGAGGGCGGCACCCCCTGGGACGAAGAGGCCTACGAGCTCTGGAAGAAGCAGGGCGTCCCCGCCGAGCGCCTCTACAAGCTCGGCCTCAAGGACAACTTCTGGGCCATGGGCGACACCGGCCCCTGCGGCCCCTGCTCCGAAATCCACTACCACCAGGGCGACGACATCCCCTGTGTCGAAGAGGCCGAGGGCAAGAAGTGTCTGGGCGTCGCCTGTGACTGCGACCGGTGGCTCGAAATCTGGAACCTCGTGTTCATGCAGTTCGAGCGCAAGGAGAAGGACGGCCCCCTCATCCCCCTGCCGAAGCCGTCCATCGACACCGGCGCGGGCCTGGAGCGCATCGCCTCCGTCGTCCAGGGCAAGCGGTCCAACTACGAGACGGACCTCTTCCAGAACATCCTCGCCACCGTCAGCGAGCTGTGCGGCAAGCCCTACTCGCAGGAGTCCGGCGCGTCCCAGCGCGTGGTCGCGGACCACGGCCGCGCGGCGGCGTTCCTCATCTCGGACGGCGTCCAGCCCTCCAACGAGGGCCGCGGCTACGTCCTGCGCCGCATCATGCGCCGCGCCATCCGGCACGGTACCCAGCTGGGCCTGGAGGACGTCTTCTTCTTCAAGGTCGTCGACCGCGTCATCGAGCTGATGGGCGACGCCTACCCCGAGCTCCGCGAGAGCCGCACCTTCGTCCTGGAGGTCTGCCGGCACGAAGAAACGAGCTTCCGCCAGACGCTCAGCCGCGGCCTCAAGCTCATCGAGGAGGAGCTGTCCGAGTTGCAGAAGGCCGGCGGCAAGCAGCTCTCCGGCGACGTCGTCTTCCTGCTCCACGGCACCTACGGCTTCCCGTGGGACCTCACGCAGATCATCGCCCGCGAGCGCGGCTTCGACGTGGACCTGGTCCGCTTCGAGGAGCGCCTCAAGGAAGAGGCGGACAAGAACAAGTTCGCGGGCTCCGGCGACAAGGCCACGGGCGAGGTCTACCTGAAGCTGGCGGAGCGGCTCGGGACGACGGAGTTCCTCGGCTATGACGGCGAGGGCCACGAGGGCGAGGGCAGCATCCGCGCCATCGTCAAGGACGGCTCCGAGGTCACCCAGGCCACGCAAGGCGACACAGTGGAGCTGGTCCTGGACCGCACGCCCTTCTACGGCGAGTCCGGCGGACAGATGGGCGACACCGGCCGCATCGTCGGCCACGGCGGCAAGGCGGTCGCGAAGGTCACCGACGCGCAGCGCCCCGTGCCGGGCCTCGTGGTCCACTCGGTCGAAGTCTCCGAGGGCACCTTCAAGGTCGGCGACATGGTCCAGGCCGGCGTGGACTCGGAGCGCCGCAAGTCCATCCGGGCGAATCACTCCGCGACGCACCTGCTCCACAAGGCGCTCAAGCTCGTGCTCGGTGAGCACGTGAAGCAGGCGGGCTCCGTCGTCGCGCCGGACTACCTGCGCTTCGACTTCGCGCACTTCTCGCCCGCCACGTCCGCGCAGCTCGAGCAGGTCGAGGACCTGGTCAACGGCTGGATTCGCGACAACGCGGGGGCCGAGACGCGCATCATGAGCCTGGAGGACGCGAAGAAGTCCGGCGCCGTCGCCATGTTCGGCGAGAAGTACGGCGAGACGGTTCGCGTCGTCACCGTGCACCCCGAGTCCACCGAGCTCTGCGGCGGCACCCACGTGCGCCGCAGCGGTGACATCGGCCTGTTCAAGATTACCAGCGAGAGCGGCGTGGCGTCCGGCGTGCGCCGCATCGTCGCGCTGACGGGCATCGGCGCGCTCCAGCACGTCCGCGAGCAGGAGCACGAGCTGCGCAAGGTGGCCGAGCTGTTCAAGTCGAGCCCGAAGGAAGTCTCCAAGCGCGTCGAGGCGACCCAGAAGCGCGTGAAGGAGCTGGAGCGCAAGGTCGAGGAAGTGGCCGTCAAGGCGCAGACGGCCAGCAGCAAGGACCTGCTGGAGCAGGCTCGCGACGTGAACGGCATGAAGGTCCTGGCCACGAAGGTGGACGCGGCGGACGACAACGTCCTGCGCGGCATGGCGGACCAACTCCGTGACCGCATCCGCTCGGGCGTCGTTGCCATCGGCGGCGAGAAGGACGGCCGGGCCATCATCCTGGTCGCGGCCACCAAGGACGTCGTGGCCAAGGGCATCAACGCCGGCGCGCTGGTGCGCGAGATGGCCAAGGAGGTCGGCGGCAAGGGCGGCGGCAAGGCGGAGATGGCCCAGGCCGGCGGCCCGGATGCCTCGAAGCTCCCCGCGGCGCTGGAGAAGCTGTACGAGCTGGTGAAGGGCATGGGCACCGCGTGATGAACCACCGGGCCGCTGCTTCCGTGGCGCTCCTGGCGGCCTCCCTCGTGCTGGGTGGCTGCAAGGAGGAGTCCGCGCCCGATTACGCGGGCACGGGTGATGACCGGACGCTTCAGAAGCTCCGCCAGGAAGTGGACCGGGTGAACCAGGGAGGCCGCCCCTCCCAGGGCCCCGAGGCCACGCGCGGAGACCCGAACGCGAACCTCGCGGGCCTCGCCGCGGGCATCAACGTCCCCACCGAGCGCGCCTGGGAGCTCCCCTCCCCCAACGACGCCGTGCGCCTGGAGACCCTGTCCGTGAAGCTCTCCGGACTGGAGGCGTCGCACTCGGTGAAGGGCTCGGGGAAGGTGAGCCTGACCTCCGAGGACCTGTTCTTCCGCGTGCAGCTCATGACGCAGAACGTGGGCGGCGCGCCGCTCACCCTGGACCTGGACGGGGCGAAGCTCTTCGGGGCTGAAGGCCAGTCGTATGCCGTGGCCCGGGATGCCCAGGTCGTCGGGGGCACCCGCCCCCTTCGCCGCACCTGGGCTCCGGACGAGCGCACCGACGTGGTCCTCCTCTTCGAGCTTCCTCCGGAGGCCCTTCGGGATGACGGGCTGCACCTGTTGCTTCAGGGCTCCGGGGGGGATGTGCGGATTCCGTTGAAATGAGCGGGACCGCGTCCAAGCTCCTCCCGCTTCGCATCCGCCTCCCGTACACGACGGAGGAGGAGTTCATCGACAAGTACGGCTCGAACGTGGCGCGCGGTGGCGTGTTCGTCGCCACGCGCGCCATGAAGCCCGAAGGCACCGGGCTGGCGTTCGAGTTCGTCCTGGCCGACGGGGCACGGCTGCTTCGCGGCGAGGGCGTCGTCGTGAAGGCCCAGGTGGACGCGGTGGGCGGGCGTACCGGCATGACGGTGCGCTTCGTGAAGCTGGACGCAGCGAGCAAGGCGCTCATCGACCGGGTGGTGGCGAAACGTACCGGTAGTGTGGAGCCACAAGCTCCCGCCCAAGTCCTGCCCCCTCCTCCGGCCCCTGCGCCCACGCCGCCTCCGGGACTCGTTCGCCGCGCACCCGGCGCGAAGGCTTCGAATGCGGTGCGGCCCACGCTGGAGGATGCGCGCGTCGAAGGCACGACGGCTGGAGCTCCTGACGCGGTGGCGGTTCCGGAACCCACGCCCAGCTCCGAGACTGCCAAGGCGGATGATGACGCACACTCGGAAGTACCGGACTCCGGCACGGCTGCTCCGTCCTCCGAGTTCGAGCAAGTGCCAGATGCGCCTGCGTCCAGCACGGACGCGCATGCGGTGTCCGGTGAGGCGGACACGGGCTCACTTGAGGCTTCTGATTCAGGGGCTCCGAGCACGCGGGACGCCGACGCGCGTCCGGGACCAGTCGCTCCGCGCTTTGAAGCTGATTCGAGCGACGGGCTCGACTTCGCCATCACCGCGAGCCTCGCGGCGTCCGAGGATGCAGATGGCACTGAGAATGCCGTAGCCAAGCCAAACGGCCAGGGTGAGCCTGCTAGAGCGCCACTCGTCCTGGAGGATTCGTCGACCGACGCCAGCACTGCGCCGACAGCTGCCGCGACTCCGGACCTGACGGAGGAGACCTCCGACGCGCGGGCGGCGAGCGAGCCAGTGGAGGCGACTCAAGCGCTGCTTGGTGTCCCGCCGGCGCAGGAGACAGGCGACGATGCGCATGCCGGAGCCGAGCCCACCGGCTCCGCGCTTCCTGCCTCCCCGCCTGGCCCTGGTAGAACCGCGCCCGCCCCAACCCGGCCTGCGCCTGACGAATCCAAGCCCGTACATGGAACGGGTGACGGCGCCGCGGATGCCAGGCAGTTCGGTGCAGCAGCGAGCGATGGACCCGCCTCGGCAACGGAGCCCGTTACGGAAGGCACTGTTGTCTCGACGAAGCACGGCGAACCCGCTCCGCGCCTGCAAGCGGCCTCCACTCCGGCGACGGATGCAGATGCAGCGGCGCCCCACGGAGCATCCGTTGCTCAGGCGAGCACCCCATTCGTCGCGGAAGCTGGCACTTCCGCAACAAGGGAGCCCTCCGCGACGAGTCCGGCTACGGGCACCGCTCCCGCCAACGAAGCAGCCACGGAACCCTCGGCGCCGTTTGCGACCACGAGTGCCGCGCCTCCCTCTGAGGGCAGCGATACATCCACGACTGAAGCACTCGCAGAGACATCGACCACAAGCGCCGAGCCCGGCATTGCCGCGGACGACAAAGCAGCCCCGGCATCCTCCGAAACGGCGCCCCCCGCGAGCGAAGAGCGAAATGCCGATGCCGGCGACGCATCACCGACTGCCACTTCGACCCCAAGCGTCGAGTCGTCCACCACCGAGGCAGGCCTCGTAGCAGCCCCGGAGGCTTCCGCGACGGCCGCGCTCCCTCGTGCAGAGCCCGACGCCGAAGCAGGCGACGCATCCACCACGAAGCCCTCCGCAGCGACGTCACCTCTGCGCGATGCGCCCGTCGCCGAGACAAGCAACGAAGCAGCTAGCGCGCCCCAAGCAGCGGCGCCGAGCGCCGAACAATGCGGCCCGGATGCCGCGTCCGAATCCAGCACGGATGCCCCCTCCGGCAGTGCTCCCGGCGAGGCATCATCCGCGCCGAACACCGAAACAAGCGGCCCGGATGTCGCGTCCGAATCCAGCACGGATGCCCCCTCTGACAGCGCCCCCGGCGAGGCACCATCCACACAGGCGGTGACCGCGCTCCCGAGCGCACGTGACGTCGTCAAGACGGCGCCTGACGCCCCGGATGCGAAGCCCGCTGAGCCTCCGCAGGACGCCTCCGCATCAGGTGACACTCCGTCCCAGGCACCAGCCAGTGCAGCCCCCACGGCCGAGTCGAGTCCACCCCCAGCGCCGACACACTCGACCACCGAGCCGCCCGCTCCCGAAAGTACGCCCCCCAGCGCGGCCTCGGATGAAGCTGCTCTGTCCAACACGGAAGCGCGCGCCGCGCCCACCGGGGCCGCCACGGAAGCAACTCCAGTCCGTATTGAATCCGAGCCCACGCCCCCTGTCCCCCTGGACGCGGACGTGCCACGCAACCGCCGCCGCGCCCTGCTCGAAGTCCCCCTTCCACAGCCGGCCTCGACGCCCGCGCTCCCCGAGGTCGTGCTGGGCATCGACCTGGGCACCTCCCATGCGCGCGTCGCCGTCGTCCAGGACGGGACGCCCACGCTCATCCCCCTCCCCGGCACCACCACCACGGACCTCCCCGCGCTCATCGCGGTGAATGGCACCGGCGACCTCGTCGTCGGCGCCGCGGCGCAGACGGAAGGCCAACGCGCCCCCCGCCGTGCCATCTCCGGCCTCAAGCGGCTGCTGGGCCTGAAGCCGCGCTCTCCACAGCTCCGCTGGCTCGCCCCGTTGCTCCCCTACCCCGTCACCACCGACGCGAATGGAGACTCCGCCGTGGAGGTCCGGGGCCGCGTCATCTCGCCGACCCTCTTCACGGCCATGCTGCTCCGCGAGCTGAAGCAGGCCGCCGCGGCGCACCTCGGCCGCAAGGCGACTCGCGCCGTCATCTGCGCCCCCACGCACTTCACCGACCGCCAGTGCGCGGCCCTTCGCGAAGCCGCCACGCTCGCGGGGCTCGATGCCCAGCGCATCCTCATCGCCCCCGCGGCGGCGGCGCTCGCGTATGCCCATGGCCGGGGGCTCGCGCGGAAGCGGGTGCTCGTCGTGGACCTGGGTGGCGGCGGGCTCCAGGTCTGCGTGGTGCAAGTCACAGGCGATGACCTCGAGGTCATCACCACCGGGGGCGACGCCACCCTCGGCGGCATGGACTTCGATGCACGCATCGCCGAGGCCATCGCCAGCGACCTCTCCGAGCAGGGCGTGCCCAAGCCGGACCATCCCCTCGACTGGGCCCCCCTCCGCACCGCCGCCGAGTCCACGAAGGTGGCCCTCTCCAGCCAGGAGCAAGCGGACGTCACCCTCCCCTCGGGCACCGTGCCACCCCTCAACCGGGAGCGCGTGGAGGCCCTCACCGCCGACCTCGCCCAGCGCGTCACCACCGTGGTCCGCGACGTGCTCGAATCCAACGCGCTCTCCCCCCAGGGGCTGGACGCGGTGCTCCTCGTCGGCGGGCAGGGCGCCGCGCCCCTGGTTCGCCGCCGGCTCGAAGAGAGCCTGGGCGTGAGCGTGCGCGACGACGTGGACGCGCGGGGCAGCGTGGCCCTGGGCGCCGCGCTGCTCGGACAGGGGCTCCTGCTCGCCGAGGCCGGCAAGCCCGCGGCCACCGTCTCAGAGGTGCTCTCCTCGCCGCTCTCCGTCGCCGAGCGCGGCGGCACCTTGCGCCGCGTCCTCGAACGAAACACCCGCCTGCCCGCCACCAAGACGCTGGTGCTTCCCACCGCGCCGGGTCCGCTCGAACTGGCCGTCTTCCAGGGAGCCGCCACGCAGGCCGCCGACGCCGAGTACCTCGGCCAGCTCACCCTCGACGTGGAGCGCGCGGGAGAGGTGGAGCTGCACCTCGCGCTCTCGGTGGATGGGGCCCTGTCGCTCGAAGCCACCCTGCCCGGCGTGAAGCGGCACGTGGTGTCCCTGGCCACGGAGCACCTGGACGACGCGGCCTTCGACGCGCTCATCGCCCGCTCGCCGCTCATCCCCGAGCCGGAGCGGCGCCCGGGTGGCGTGCTGTCCGGACTGAAGAAGCTCTTCGGCCGCCGCTGAGCCCCTCCCCGCCCGTCCGCGCGCGAGTCACGGCGTCCTTCGCCCTGTGGGCCGATGCGCCCGCGGCCATCCAGGCCACCGTGCGTCCCTGTGGCTCTCTCTGTAACCATGGCGACAGATGGCCAGCTTTCCGGTGACTGTTTTCCCGGGGAGGAATGCGATGCGACGTTCGATTGTGGGTGGAGTCGCCACGGCGGCGCTGGGCATGGTGGGGCCGGCCTTCGCCATCGAGGCACAGCAGGTGGGCGAGCGGCTGCGCGTCAAGGAGCAGCCGCTGGTGGGCGTCGACGTCCGGTTGGGCCTCGGCAACTTCACCGGAGACCTCGGCAGCAACACCAAGGTGGGCCCGCTGCTGGGCATCAACGCCAGCGCCTATCCCTGGCAGTACGGCGGCGTCGAGGTCGGCTACGAAGGCCAGCGCCTCCCCATTGATGACACGCGCCTGCGCGACAACGGCGATGGCGAGGGCGTCTGGCGCCACAACGCCACCCTGCTCGCCAAGGCGGGACCGCTCATCGACGAGAAGTGGCGCCCCTTCGTCGGCGCGGGCGTCGGCCTGAGCTACCTCAACCCCTCGGACGGCGCGGACGCCTTCTACAACAACGACTGGCAGACGGAGCTCCCGCTGGCCGCGGGCCTGGACTACCGCTTCGGCAACCTGGTCGCCGGCGCGCGCGCCACGTATCGGCTCGTCGGCGGGGAGGGACTCATTCGAAACCCCGTCACCAACGCCGACGAGAAGGGCAGCCTCTTCAACGGCAACGTGATGATTGGCGGGCAGTTCTAGCCCGCCCCCATGTCACAGGCCGAAGCCGTCCAGCAGCGCCTCGGGGCGGGGATGCTTCTCCCACGCCTCGAGCACCGCCACCGCGGGCGAGCGCCCCGACGCGGCCACCGCGTCCAGCGCGTCCAACAGGGGCGCATCCTGCGCATCCAGCCGCATCAGGCCCCGGCGGGAGATGGCCAGCATCTCCGCCGCCAGGCGGTGCAGCTCCTGCGCACCCAGCCGGCCGCCCAGGCCCTCGCGACGCGCCGTATCATGGAAGGCCAGGTGCTCGGCGTAGGTCAGCTTCGGGAGCAGGCGCTCGGCCTCCTCCAGCGCGGTGGCGTCGTACAGGATGCCCCGCCAGAGGGCGGCCAGCGCCCCCGTCATC
This sequence comes from Myxococcus sp. AM010, assembly GCF_013372585.1. Lineage (NCBI taxonomy): Bacteria > Pseudomonadati > Myxococcota > Myxococcia > Myxococcales > Myxococcaceae > Myxococcus > Myxococcus sp. AM010. The sequence continues at coordinate 1,066 of NZ_JABXEO010000125.1, read as the reverse complement.
GCCGGACTCACGCAGTCCGCGCCGCGCACCTCGACCACCGTCTTCAACCGCACCTCGGGGAAGAGCGTGGACAGGTGGTCCGTCCAGTCGTTCAGGTCGGGCGGCTTGCCCTCGAAGCCCTCCTTCATCAACTGCCGGAAGGTCAGCTTCGGATACAGGTACTCGTTGTTGCGCCGCAGGAAGAGCAGCGGCGCGTCCAGCGCCCACTCCACATAGGCGCGGTACGAGAACGAGCCGTCGAAGAACGCGGGCAGGTAACCACAGCGCGTGGGGTCCACCTCGTCCCAGACGCGGTTGCGGAAGGACAGGTAACCCGACGGCTTGCCCTCCACCAACGGGCTGTTGGCGTACAGCGCGTTCATCAGCGGGGCGAGCCGCGCCACCACCACCGTCTTGCGGACACAGTCGGCCTCGTCCGCCCAGTCCAGGGACACCTGGCCGGTGGACGTCATCAGCATCATGTTCAGCGCCAGCCGGCCGCGCTCCGGCAGCGTGCGGCGCATGATGAGGTAGCGCGTCTTCGGCATCCACGGCATCTGCGCCGTCGTCCCAAACGGGCGGTAGCCCAGGAAGACGAGCCGCAAGCCCAGCGCCTTCGCGGCGGAGGACACCTCCGACAGGTGCGTCAGGTTCTCCGCGTGCGCCTCGCGCGCGGTGACGAAGGGACTTCCGGACAGCTCCACCTGGCCGCCGGGCTCCAGGGAGATGGTGGCACCGCCGCGCTGCAGCGCGATGACGGGCGACTCCGGCGTCTCCCGGAACGGCGTGTAGCCCGCCGAGGCCACGCGGTGCAGCAGCGCGCCCACGCCCCGCTCACCTTCATAGGTGGGGGGCTCCGCGGAGCCGGTCGGGTAGAGGAACTTCTCATGCTCGAGCCCCAGACGGTGCATTCCACGGGGCTTCTCGGCGGCTCGGAATCCAGCCAACAGCATGTCGACGGAGGTGATGGGCTCTGAGGCCGCGCGCTTGAGGTCGAGTGACATGGGCGCGCCCTATATAACCTAGACCTTCGGACCCGCCCGGATTTGCGCACTGGCCCTTATGAGCCCACAAACCACCCTCCCCC
>NZ_JABXEO010000124.1:0-17706 GCF_013372585.1 Myxococcus sp. AM010 | reverse complement strand
CGGTGGCTATGTCGGAGGGGTTCCACCCGTTCCCATCCCGAACACGGAAGTTAAGCCCTCCAGAGCCGATGGTACTTCGCGGGAAACCGCGCGGGAGAGTAGGTCGCTGCCGGATTCTTTTTGAGAAACCCCCGGTGTCCCTCGTGGACACCGGGGGTTTTCTGTTTTTGGGCCGCTTGGGTTTCGCGCGTCACCGCGGGGGCCGCGCCAGGCGCCGCATGCGCAGCCTGCGCACGCCGCCCACCGTCAGCAGCGCCGCCGTGGTGGCCAGCACCAGCGGGTGCTCGGCCCGCGCCGCTTCTTTCGCCGCGCCAACCGATTCTGCAGCTGCGAAGCGGGCTCGTGAGCAGCGCGCCGTGTTGCAGTGAACGTCCTGCGTCCGCTGTGAGTCGCTGCCTTCCGCTGCGACTGCCTTTGACGATTTGGAGCTCCGTGTGGCTGGCATCGGCGCGCTCGGCTTGGTTGAGTGTGGGCTCCCCCGCGGTGTTGAGAGGAGCCTCTCGAATGAAGCTGCTTCGTCCTTGCCTTGGCGCGCTGCTCGCGGCCGGCCTCTTCCTCGTTCCCACGAACTCAGAGGCTGCTGTCCGTGTCGGGCTTGGGGCTGACTATTGGATTGATGAGAGCGCGGCCTTCAACTTCACGCTGGGCGTCGAGACGCCGCTCGCGGGGCCTTTGACTGTTGGGGCTCGCTTCGGTGCGATGCTCATCACCGAGGGCAACGACATCGGTGTCCCGGTGGACCTGGTCCTGCGTGCGAACCTCGCCAGGTCCGGCGTCTACCTTGAAGGCATGGTCGGTCCCTGGTTCGTGTTTGGCCGTGGCGACACCTTCCGGGCGCATGCCGCGTTTGGCTTTGGCCTTCAGGGCAAGGCCGCGAGCATCGGTCTTGAGGTGGGCTACCTGGAGCCCAACCCGACCATTGGTCTGCGGCTCGGCTACAAGTTCTGAGCCTCAGTAATGCGGTGGACGCTCGTCATGACGGGCGTCCACCATGCCGGGCTCGGCTTCTAGCTTCTGCTTGAGCCGGTCCACCTCTGCTCGCAGCCGGTCAACGACCTTTTGCTGTTCGTACAGCACGCCGCTGAGCTCCTGCAGCAGTTCCTGCTGGTGCATGTAGCGGATTTCCAGCTCGGCGATTCGCTTCTCGTCCATGGGCACTCACCCATATCCCGGCGAGGCGGCCTGCGTCCCCACCTGGTTGAACCTTGCTCTCTCCACATGAACGTCGACGAACACATCCAGCGTGCCCGTGAGCTGCTCGCTCGGAACCAGCCCGAGATGGCCGAGTCCGCTCTCAGCGACGCCATTGATGCCGCCGTGGCGGCCGAGGACATCGTCCTGCTCACGCGGGCTCGCTTTGCACTGGGGGAGCTGCTCTTCCAGCAGGCGCGCGATGCGGAGGCGGTTCCCTACCTGCAGGCCGTCGTGCGCACCGAGCGCGTCGATGGGGCCGTGGACTTCGAGGTGAAGGCCTCCGCCCGCATGCTCCGGCAGATTCGCGGCAGTGAGCCTCGGGAGTAGGTCTCCGGCCCCTTCGCATCAGGGAATGCTGCAGGACTTCCGAATCAGCTCCGGCTGCCCGGAAAAACGCCGCTCAAGGTCCATTCGCGTGAGCCGGGCGTCGTCGACGCGCCGCTCCTTGAGCTGAATCGCGCAGAGGGCCGCCAGCGCCTTGGGGTCTGCCCGGTCCAGCCGGTCCGCCTGGCGCAGGGCCTCTTCAGCGGTGTCCACCCTGCCCAGTCGATGCCAGGCGAGCCCGAGCTCGAAGAAGCCCATGCTGAGCTTGGGGTCCTCGGCCACCGCCGCGTGGAAGAGCTTCACCGCTTCAGTGTCGTGTCCCTCCCTGCTGTGTACCCGGCCTTGTTCCACCAAGAGCCTGGCATGGGGCAGCCGCCCCTCGAGCTTTCGGAGGACGGCCAGCGCCTCGTCGCCTCGCTTCGCCGCGCTCAGCAGGTGGACGTAACGCAGTCCGACCAGCGGGTCGCCGGGCGCCTTGCCATGGGCCCGCGCCATCGCCTCGGCCGCGCCCACGACGTCCCCGTCCTTCTCTTCCAGCTCGGCTCGGAGCAGGTCTGGCCGCGCGTCTCGTGGGGCCAGGGTCTCCGCGCGTGACAGGGCCGTGCTCACACACCGGCTCATCCGTTCGACGTCGCAGATTCTCGCCAGCAGGAGCTGGGTTTCGACCTCGTGGGGATTCCGGCGCTCCGCCTCCCGGGCCAGCGCGTGGGCGTCATCTGGCGCCCCCTCCAGCAGCAGCGTCGCGGCCTCTCGCAGCTCCGCCGGCGTGGCCTTCGCGTCGTCCTTCAGGGGCCGCAGGAACGGGACACGCTGGGACACGCTCGACATGGCCCGTGCGATGGACAGCTGCTGCTCGGGCATGTTCCTGGGGATGAAGAGCGGAATGAGGTGGATGAGCGTCACCACCGTGCACACGATGAGCAGGCTTCGTGTCCCCCGGCTCAGCATGCGGCGACGCGCTCCCTCTGCTCCCTGCACTTCCGAAGCTCCCCGAGGCGGGTGCTCCGCCTCACCGGTCATCCTGTTATTACACCGCCCGCAGTATTGGACGTAGCCCCTCGGGCAGCTCCAGGCCACAGCTCCAACACAGCTCGAAGTTGCCGGGGTTCTCTTCGCGGCACCGTGGACACTCCACCGACCGCTCGGCCTGCTCTTGATTCTCCTGGAGCTCCGCCAGGAGGCCCTTCGCGTGCTCGAGGTCGCGCGGCTCCACCCACAGCTCTATCCAGGTCTCCGCGCTCGGAATCTCGCCGCTCAAAGGGGCAAGGGCTTCTCCACGTACCTCTACCGACACACCCATGGCTTCCAGCGCACCCGCCAGAAGCCGTGCTTCTCCCACCGTGCGATGCACGGACAACTGCACGCGCCTCATGCTCCTGTCTTCACAGAAGCAGGGCTCGCCAGCAACCCTGGCCACAGGTTCGCTCCCGCCCGCCCGAGGAGCAGCTTGCCTGGACGGGCGGCACGAGCCGGCGGGCCGGTGCTACTGCTCTTCTTCACGCAACTGGTGCGGCAGCACCGCGTGTGCGTGGCGCGGCGCCCGGGCATGCAGCTCGGCCGTCAGCAGGCGGTCCAGCTCCGCGAGCAGGGTGTCATAGAGGGGACCCGCGCCTTGGGCTGGAAGCCGCTCGGCAGCGACGCGCACGCGGGGAGACTCCTCGTCCTCGAAGGCGAGCGTCACCGCGAGAGCGTCCGGCCCGCCTGCTTGCGGAACCATGACCACGGGTGCCGGGGCCCGGCTCGCTTCTTCGAAGAGCGGGCCCAGGCGCTGGACTTCCGCTCCGGTGAGGTCGCGCTCGCTGACCACCTCACCCTGCTCCAGCACCTTCAGGTGCTTCATGCCCTCCAGGCGGAGCGCCTGTGCGCCCGTGTTCGTTCGCCCACTGCGCTCGTACGTGACCGTCCTCACGCCGCCTCACCTCCTGGGCACGAGGTAGGCACCCTTGTTCGTCGCGGCATCTGGCGAAGCCGTGGCTCGCGCATTCCGTGTCAGGCGCCGAGCGAAGTCGTGTGCTTCCCGACACCGGACGAACACCTCCGCACGAGTGTCCCCACCCGGGCCGCTTCCTAGTTTCGAGCCTCCCCGGCACTTTCGCTTGGGGAGTCCCGAGGTAGGTCCATGAGCAAGGACAGCGGCAAGAACCAGAACGACCAGCGCGCCAACTCCAAGAATCCGAACAGCCCCGCGCACAAGGCGTCGCAGGACAACCGCTCCAACCAAATGAACCCCAACAGCCCTCGGCAGCCGGGCAACAGCCCGAACGGCGGGAGCAACAACAGCGGGAACAACCCGGCGGGGGGAACTCCGCGGCGAACTCGTCTGGCTCCTCGCCCAACAAGAGCTGAGCTTGAAGGCTCCAGGCCCGGGGAGGGTCGGCCCCGGGTCTGGAGACGCATGCTGGCGCGGTGGCAAGTCCGCTTCTCCGTGCCGCCGCGCCAGCATTCAAACAGCGTATCGTCAGCGCGCTCGGGGCTCGCACTCACCTTCGCCGCGGTAGTGCCCCAGGTTGCGCGTCAGCGCCGTGACGAAGTCGCGCAGCGTCCGCACGTTGCCCACGCCTCCCGTGCCGTACTGGCCCGACGGCAGCTCCGTCAGGTCCACCGCCGCCAGCTCCTCGAGCGTCACCTCGCCGTCGGGACCCGCGATGCCCAGGCTGTCCGCGGCGGCCAGTGCGTCAAAGCGCATCTGCGCGTCTGGCGACTGCAGGTCGTCGAAGAAGAGGTGGTCGCCGTGGATGGTGAGCTGCACCGTCTCCTCGCCGTCCTTGGGCACCGTCACCCCTTCGCCCAGGCCGGGGCTCTCGCAGTGCTCGTAGACGGTGTTGGTGGTGAAGCCCCAGGCGAAGCGCTTGGTCTCATCGCGCTGGGTCGCCGTGCCCTCCAGGTAGACGGAGTAGCCGCCGTCCTTCATCCGCGTGACGTCCGCGGCGTCCGCGTTGCCCGCCACGGCGTTGGCGTTGGGCGCGATGGCGAAGCTGACGTGGTCCCACGCCTGGGCCGGCACGTCGCGGAACGTCTCCACCACCACGGGGCCGGGCTTGTGCACGTCGAACACCCGCGCCTGCGTCATCTCGACGGCCGTCTCGTCGTGGTTGCCGACCTTCACCTCGCCGAGCACCACGAGGAACTTGCTGAAGCGCACCGTCCAGCCGTCCACGATGCCGTCCTCGCCATCCACGGCCGCGGGAATCTCCTGCTCGATGTAGTCCTCGCCATAGGTGGTGAACGTCACCGTGCCCGCACCGTCACTGCTGCACGCCATCAGTCCCAGACAGGAAAGCCCCAGCATCCACTTCTTCATTGCGCAGCTCCTTCCACCCACGTCACGTCGTAGGCAGTGGTGTCTTCCACGCCGCGCACCAGCGCGTTCTGCGCCTGGCTGTCGGCGGGGAAGGTGTAGACGCCATCCGCGTCCGAATCGGTCGCGGTGGCGAAGTCAATGCGGCCCAGCCACGTCCCCAGGTTCACGGCGATGCGCACGCGGCCCGCCTCCATCCCCAGGGACTTCTCGAAGCGCACGCCCTGGATGGGCTTGGACAGGCTCGTTACCGCGTCGAAGCGCCGCTCCATGCCCTCCTCGTCGCGCGCCGTGCCGCGGACGCGCATCGCCTGGCCGCTCAGCACGCCATGCGAGTCGGTGGCCTGCGTGGGGGCCGTCAACGTCAGTTCCAGGGAGCCGTACTCGCCCGTCACCGCGCTCGCGTCGCCCAGCGTGGCGCCGGTGAGCAGGTCCACGGTGTGGGTGGTCAACACCTCGGCCAGCGCGTCGCCCGGCGCGTAGTGCCCAGGGTGCGCATGGGCTGTGCCGCCCATGAGCGTGTACCAGTCGAAGCGGCGGGCCGTTAGCGCGCGGCCCTCGAAGAAGCGCACCGGACCCACGGAGAGGTGCGCGGACTCCACCGTCACCGTCCAGCCTCGCTCGTTGGCGCCCGTCATGGGCGTGGACGTCACCTCCACGGGGAAGGTGCGCCGCTCCGCTTCGCCGCCGCAGCCGCCCATGGGCGTGGACGCGGCGGCCAGGGCCAGCGCGCCGGTGAGGATGTGTCTGCGATTCATAGGTGGACCTCCAAGGAGAGCGAGGCCATCCGAGGCGACCCCGCGGTGAAATGTCTTGCCGGGACGAGGCTCGCCGCGGCGCCAGGGTCGAAGCGCGAGCCGTAGACGAACTCGCCGTCCCTCCAGCGCGCGTCGAGCAGGTTCGAGACCTCCAGCCGCAGCCCCAGCTCGCCCCGGCGGAGGGCGACGTGCGCATCCGCGAGGAACACGGTGGCGCTGCGCTCACTGAACGGCAGCGGCCGTGGACCGATGAAGGTGAGCCCCGTGCCCAGCGACAGCGTGCTGCCCCCGAGCCACGCCCACGTCAGCGGTCCGTCCCAGCCCACGTCGGCGCGCGCGACGAAGGGCGCGAAGTAGGGCAGCAGCGTGTCCGACGCCCGCACATAGGCGTGGGCGAACGTGGCGCTGACCGAGGTGACGAGCCCGGGCAGTGGGCGCGCTTGGAGCGCGGCGGAGACGCCCGAGCGCAGCGTTTGGCCCGTGTACACGGTGGTGCCCACCGTGTGGTCGAAGAAGAAGTCGTTGTCCACCTGCGAGCCGAAGAGGCTGAGCTGCAGGGCCCAGCGCTCGCCGTCCTTGCGCGAGCCCAGCTCCGCGCCTCGGATGGAGACGAACGGGGCGCGCTCGCCCTCCGAGAGGCTGCGCGCCTGCGGCGAGCGGAAGCCGTCACCGTAGCTGGCGAACAGGCGCCAGGCGTCCGCGTCCTCCCCCAGCGCGTACTCCACGCCCGCCTTCGTGCCCAGGTGGACGCCGAAGGCGCTGCGCGAATAGCCCTGTCCGTCGTAGTAGCGCGGATCCCGGAAGGCGAGCGCGTCGAAGACCTCCACGCCCAGCGCGTCCGCGCGTCCCCCCAATCGAAAGCTCCAGCGGCCCAGCGGCATGCGGGCCTCGGCCCAGCCCCAGACGTCCGTCTGGGTGAAGGCCGCGTCAATCTCGTCGGAGAAGAAGGTGCCGTCGGATTCGCGGTAGCGCCGCTGCGTCTGCTCCACGCTGTCTCGCCGCGCGCCCAGTCCCAGCTCCAGCGCGACCGGGCGGCCGAAGGCTGTTACCGACCTCCGATGTTCGGCGCGGGCGCCCAGCGTGGTGGCGTTGTTCGTCTGCTCCAGGCCGTCACCGCGCTCGTCGACACGGAAGCCCGTGAAGTTGTTGCGCAGCCGCAGGTCCGAGAGGATGCCGAAGACCTCCAGCTTCGTGCGCCCGCTTCCCGTGCGCGGCAGGTCCATGCCGAGCAGCAACTGGTGCCGCGACACCGAGCCGCCCTGTCGGCCCAGGGCGGCGGAGAAGAAGTCGCCGCGGCCCGAGCGCAGGTCGTCCTCGCGCACCACGCCCGGGGAGTCGAAGCGCGTGACGTAGCTGCCTCCGAGCGCGCGGACCGTCAGCCCCTCTCCGAAGGTCGCGTGGGCCTGGGCGAGGAGCGAGGCGCGGCCGTAGCCCCGCTGAGCGCCGAAGCCGCTTCCTTCACCCAACTCCACCGCGGCGAAGGTTCCCGCGTCGTCTCCCGGACGCACCGTGGCCACGAGCCGGCGCTGGCCGTACTGACCGAGTGTGCCCGAGAGGTGGACGCCAGGCTCGGCGACGCCCAGGTCCATGCGGACCGTTCCCGCGACGGCGAAGTCGCCCTGCGCGGCGCGGTAGGAGCCCTCCGTCACCTCGAGCGCCTGCACGACCTCTGGGATGACGAAGTTGAGGTCCGCGTAGCCCAGCGCGTGGATGTGGCTCACCTCGTTCACCGGCAGGCCGCCGACGTCGAGCTCCACGTCCTGGCCGTGCAGCGCGTCGAAGCCTCGGAGGAAGAGCTGCTGGGCCTTGCCCTCTCCACTGTGCTGCGAGGCCACGAGGCCGGGCACGGCTCGCAGGAGGTCCACCGCGTTCCTGCGTGGCGCCGCGTCCAGGATGTCCCGGCCCAGGGTCACCTCGGACGCGCTCTGCGCGGGGCGCGCGCCGCGCACCACCGTGGACTTTGACGGCGGCTCCTTGGCCCGGTCGTCCTGCTGCCCGGGCGCATGGGCCTGGGACGGGGCCGCTTCCGCTGAAGCCTCGGCGGACGTCCTGGCTGTGGACTCGGATGGTGCTGACCCGCCAGCCGAGGCGAGGACACACGATGACAGCGCGGCAACGAGGAGCACGGGCACGTACGGACACACGGCGGCGCAGGCCCCTTGCCGCGGCGTCCTGCACACGCACGGACTTCGCGCGGCACATGACGCCTCAGGGAGTGACCCCACCGAGACGGGTTCAAGAGTGAGTCAGCAGGCAGGACACACGGACCCAGGCGTGCCCCGCACGCGTGGCTCCCTGCGCTGGATGCGAGAAGGGATGAACGGCTACGGGCCCTGGGGCATCGCCGTCGGCCGCACCGCGGAGCCAGGGGGCCGTGCGGGGCCGCGCTGGACCTCCGCCAGCCACGACACCTCGCGCACGCGCGGCAGCTTCATCACCGCCCACGCCAGCGCCACCGCCTGCAGGTGCTCCACGGAGCCCGTCAGGTGCTCGTGCCCGCGCTTCCGCTCACCGGCGGGCGCGGCGTCCCCCGCGCCTTCATCGTCAGGCTGGGCGTGCTCGCTCCTCGCACCGTGCGCGTGGGCGCGCCCGTGCGGGTGTGCGTGGGCATGGGGGTGGTGATGACCCCCATCGCCGTGCTCCACCACCGCGTGCAGCGCCGGCGCCACCACGAGCCCGTACACCAGGACCATCAGTCCCAGGCTCGCCAGGTCGCGTCGGTCGTGGGGGTTCAACAAGGCCGTGGAGCCCCGGGGTGAGGGGAGGGGTCGGCCGCCTCCTATCTGTCTTCATCCAGACGCGCAAGGCGCCGTCCCCCCTCGGATGGGGGCCTCGCGGACACATGCGGCCTCGCTCCATGTAGCGCGCTTGACGCAGCGCATTGGTTTCCGCTGCCCTCGCCGACCAACATCGCTACACTTGTGCCGTGCGTTCTGAATCCGTCGCGCTCAGCCGTGTTGTCTCCAATGCAGAGGTACCTCCGCCTCCGTCCCGCACAGCGCGCCTGCGGGCCCTGGCCACGGAGACCTTCGACGTCCTCATCATCGGGGGCGGTGTCACCGGCGCGGGCTCGGCGCGGGATGCCGCGCTCCGGGGCCTGAAGGTGGCGCTCGTCGAGCGCGACGACTTCGCCAGTGGCACCTCCAGCCGCTCGTCCCGGCTCATCCACGGCGGCCTCCGCTACCTGGAGCTTGGCCACCTGGGCCTCGTCTTCGAATCCAGCATCGAGCGTCAGCGCCTGCTGCGGCTCGCCCCGCACCTGGTGCGCCCGCTCGCCTTCATCTGGCCGGTGTACGCGGGCGCCCGCGTGCCCCGCTGGAAGCTCAACGCGGGCCTCATGCTCTATGACGCCCTCTCCCTCTTCCGGAACGTGAAGGGCTACCGGCGGCTCAACGCCCGGCAGGTCCACGCGGCCGAGCCCGGCCTGCGCACCGACCACCTCAAGGGCGGCGCTCGCTACTACGACGCGGCCACGGACGACGCGCGCCTCACCCTGGCCAACGCCGTGGGCGCGTCCGAGGCGGGCGCCGTCGTCCTCAACCACGCGGCGGTGAAGGGACTCGTCCTGGAGCAGGGACAGGCGCACGGCGCGACGGTGGTGGACCACCTCACCGGCGAGGAGGTCACCGTGCGCGCCCGCGTCATCGTCAACGCCACCGGCCCCTGGAGCGATGAAATCCGCCGGCTGGACGCGCCGAACGGGACGAGCCCGGCCGTGCGCGGCAGCAAGGGCGTCCACCTCGCCGTGCCGCGCGAGCGCGTCAACCACCGCGATGCCTTCACGCTGCTGTCCCCCAAGGATGGCCGGGTGATGTTCGTGCTGCCCGCCGACAACTTCACCATCATTGGCACCACGGAGACGTCCACGCGCGCGCACCCCGCGGAGGTCCGCGCCAGCGAGTCCGACGTGGCCTACCTGCTGGAGTCCGCCAACGCCTTCTTCCCCGAGGCGCGCCTCACTCGCGCGGACGTGGTGAGCGCGTGGGCCGGCATCCGGCCCCTGGTGGCCAGCGGCTACCAGGGCACGCAGGCCGACGCGGGCAGCGCCAGCCGGGAGCACGCCATCGACGTGAGCCCGTCCGGCGTGCTCGCCATCAGCGGTGGCAAGCTTACCACCTACCGCGTCATGGCGCGCGACGTGGTGGACGCGGTGGAGCGCCGCATGGGGCAGCCCCGCCGCCGCTCGCCCACGGACACGCTGCCCCTGCCCGGTGGAGACATCCGCGCGCTGGACGCCGAGTTCGCCGCGGCTCGCGCCGAGGTGGGAGACGACGCCACGGCCGTCCACCTGGTGCGCGCCTATGGCAGCCGCTGGCGCCGCGTGTGGGCCCTCACGCGAGAGGACGCCGCGCTGGCCCGGCCGCTCGCCGAGGGGCTTCCCTACCGTGCCGCCGAGGCCGCCTGGGGTGTCAGCCATGAGCTGGTGCACACCTTGTCGGACCTGCTCATCCGCCGCCTCAAGGTGGCGTTCGAGACGCGTGACCAGGGGCACGCGGCCGCGCGCGTGGCGGCCGAGGTCATGGCGCCCCGGCTGGGCTGGGACGCCGCGCAGACGCAGCGGCAGTTGGAGGTCTATGCCGCCGATGCGCTCCGCGTCTTCGGCGTGGACCCCGCCGAGGCGTGAGAGGGCGAACGCTCCGCTCAGCGGAGCGTTCGCTGGCGCACGGCCGCGCCCGCTGGCCGCTCGCCCAGCACGTCCTGCCACGAACAGGGGCGCGAGCGGCCGGTTCGCTGACGTGGTTAACTTGCGCTCCGGGAACGGAAGCAGGTGTCTTCCCGTTCATGCGCGTCCCTGGAAATCCATCAGCCGCGCCGTGCCGTACGACGCCTGCTTGACGGGGCACTCGAGGAGCGTGAAATGAAGCGTTGCGTCTGGCTGGGTCTGGTCGGTGGGCTGATGGCGTGTGGCTCGTCGGAGGATGCGCCCAAGGCGTGCCCGGGCACCGAGGGAATGTCCCAGCCGCCGGCGGTGGTGTCCGCGGCGCGAAGCGAGGCGGCCCTGACGGACGATGGCGCGGAGGACGTCATCATCGCCTTCCGGCAGCGCGTCTTCGCCACCGCGCAGGCCAACACGGAGGCTTTCGCCGACGAGGTGACGCGCGCCGGAGGGCAGGTGAAGCAGCGCGTCCCGTCGCTGAACATGCTGTCCGCCCGGGTGTCACCCGAAGCGCGCGAGGCGCTCGCCCAGAATCCGGACGTGGTGTCGGTGTCGCCCAACCGTCCGGTGTACGCCCTGGGGATGTCGCGCCCACCGCTGCCCGCGCAGGCGTTTCTCGGCGCACAGCCGCCGCCACCGGTCAACACCGTGGGCTCCGTGGGGGAGTACACCGAGGGCCTGAAGATGGTGCAGGCCAACCAGGTCTGGGACGCCAACAACGACGGGGTCCTCGATGCGGGCCGGCCTTCGGGCACGGGCATCAAGGTGTGCGTCATTGACAGTGGCTGGGACAACCGTCACCCGGAGCTGCAGGCCGCCTTCATCGGCGGCAAGGACTTCATCAGCGGGTCCGCCAACGCGCTGGCGCTGGACGCGCAGGTGGACTCGCAGGGCAACGTGCTGCTGTGGGGCGGCGGACATGGCACGCACACCGCGGCCACCATCGCCGCGCAGCTGGGCGGGGGCGGCCGGGTGCGGCTGGGCGAGGACCCCAACGGCACGGTGGGCGTGGCCCCCACCGCGTCGCTGCTGATTGCCCGGGTGCTGAACGAGCGCGGCACGGGCGACACCATGAAGGTCATCGCCGCGCTCGAGTGGTGCCAGGAGCAGGGGGCGAACATCGTGTCGCTGTCGCTGGGCGCCTCGTCGGACAACGAGGCCGAGGCGCTGGCCTTCAGCCAGGCAAAGGCCAATGGCGTGCTGGCCATCGCGGCGACGGGCAACTCCGGCGCGGGCGAGGTGTCCTTCCCAGCCGGGTACGACTCCGTGGTGGGCGTGGGCGCGGTGACCTTCGCGGGGGAGTGGGCCAGCTTCTCCCAGTACGGCGTGGGCATCAACCTGGTGGCCCCCGGCGTGGGCGTGCTGAGCGCCACCATCATCGGAGGGGCGCCGTATGGCGAGGTGGCCGCGAGCGGCCAGCAGTTCATGTCCAACCCCCTGGAGTACTCCGCCGTGGGCGCCTATTCGGGGCGGCTGGTGAACTGCGGACTGGGCAGCAGCATGTCCGACTGTGGAGAGGCCGCCACCTGCGAGGGCTTCGTCGCCTACGTGGACCGCGGCGGCGGCATCCTCTTCGAGGAGAAGGTGCGCAACGCCATCCGCGCCGGAGCGAAGGCCGTCATCATCGGCAACCACACCGCGGAGGAGGGCACGGGCAACTTCACGCTCAACGGGCCGTCCAGGCTGTGGGTGCCCACCGTCTCCGTGTCCCTGGAGTCGGCCAACGTGCTGCGCGAGCTCATGGGGCAGGACGTGACGCTGGACGTCACCGGCCTGGACTATGCGCTGCAGACGGGCACCTCCATGTCGACGCCGCACGTGGCCGGCGTGGCGGCCCTGGTGTGGAGCCTGAATCCCCAGCAGCTCGATGCGGAGAAGGTGCGCGCCGCCCTGCTCGACACGGCCCGGGACTTGGGCCCGGTCGATTGGGATCCGAACTACGGCAACGGCCTGGTGCAGGCGGCGGACGCCGTTGAGTACGCCGAGGGACTGCTGACCCCGGTGCCGTAGTTCACCGCGGCCGGCGTCAGCGCAGGGTCATCAGGGGGGAGGCCACCAGGCACGCCCCCACGCGGGCTTCCAGCGCCGCCACGGCTTCCCGTGAAGGGTCGTCACACCAGTCGACGGCCCGGGTTGCGGTGACGAGCGCGTCGTTCCGGGTCCAGGGCTCGTCGGTGCTTGGGATGCGCGTCACCTGGAGCGTGGTGAGGCCCACGAAGGCCACCGACGCCAGGGCGGCGGTCAGCATCTTCCCCCAGTGCAACCAGCTGACCTTCGGGGCGGCGGGCACCACGGGCTTTCGCAGCCGGGACTCCAGCGCGGCGAAGTCCAGGGCGGGCCGGGCCGGCATGCGCCGCGCTCGCTGCGCCATCCACCCACGCTCCGCGCGCAGCCAGCTCAGCGCGTGCTGACAGGCGGGGCAGGCCTGGGCGTGCGCGCGGACCCGCGTGGCGTCCTCGGGGGCGAGCTCGTCGGCCAGCAGCGCGTCCAGTTCGGTTTCGCGACAAGCGCTCATGAGTGGCCTCCGACGTGTGCGGCCAGTTGCTCGCGCAGTTGGAGTCGCGCGCGGTGGATTTCGTTCTTCACCTTCTGGAGCGACCAGCCCATCACCGCTGAAATCTCCTCGTAGGGCAGGCCATGGTCGATGCGCAGCAGCAGCGCCGCGCGCCGGTCCTCGCGCAGTGTCCCCAGCGCGCCCGCCAGCAGTCCTTCCAGCTCCCGGTCCAGGAGCAGGTCCTCCGGCGTGGGCGTGGGCAGCACCGCCTCCACCTGGCTGCCATGGACTTCATCGTCCATGTCCACATGGAGGCCCCGGTGCCGCAGCGACTCCAGGTACACGTGCCGGGCGATGCCCAGCAGCCACGCGCCCAGCCGGTCCTCGTCGCGGAGCGCGCCCAGCCGCGCATGGGCGCGGACGAAGGTCTCCTGCGTGGCTTCGTCCGCCGCCGCCTCGTCGCGCAGCAAGTCCTTCAAGAAGCGCCACACCCCCGCGGCGTGCCGCTCGAACAGCCAGCGGAAGGCCGCGGGGTCACCCGTGCGCGCCCGGCGCAGCAGCGTCCGCTCCCGGTCCGTGTCGGACGGGGGCGCACCTGCCAGCACCATTTTCATCGCGGAGAGGAGGGCCACGGCACCAAGGTGTCACGAGCAGCCCGGGAGTTTCACGCGCGCGTGCGTTTTTCCCGCGCCTGGCTGCCTGGTGGCAGGACGGACACCCCACACCGCAATCCCACGCACGCCGGGTGGTGGTCTTGTTGAATGACAGTCGTTGTTGGTAAGAGAACTTTCATGTCCTTGAACTCTGGCCGTGTGGATGCACCCACGGCGCACGCTCCGCGCCTGCAGGGCCACCTGCCGGTGCTGGACGGTGTGCGAGGCCTCGCCGTCCTGTTGGTGGTGTTCTTCCACACGACCCACCTGAGCGACCAGAGCGTGGCGGGGCGCGTGACGTGGTGGCTGGCCGGCGCCGGATGGACGGGCGTGGACCTGTTCTTCGTCCTCTCCGGCTTCCTCATCACCGGCATCCTCTGGGAGGCGAAGGGCCGGCCGTACTTCTTCCGCAACTTCTACATGCGCCGCTTCCTGCGCATCTTCCCGCTCTACTACCTGGCGTTGGCGGTGTCGTTCCTGGTGCTGCCGTCGCTGGCGGGCCGGCTGGGCCTGGACGAGCGCATCACCACCGACGGCGCCGTCTGGTACCTGCTGTACCTCTCCAACTTCTACCAGCTGTGGGTGGACACCACGCACCCCATCCTCGGCGTGGTGTGGTCGCTGGCGATTGAAGAGCAGTTCTACATCGTCTGGCCCTTCCTCATCGCCGCGGTGTCGTACCGGGGCGCCATCCGGTTGTGCCTGGGCACCATCGCCATGGCCATCCTGGTGCGCGTGGGGCTCACGCTGTACGGGGCCAGCATCGAGAGCACCTATGTGGTGACGTTCTGCCGCGTGGACTCGCTGGCCATGGGCGGCCTGCTGGCCATGGCGCTGCGCCACCCGGAGGGGCTGGGGCTGAAGGCGTTCCCGTGGATGCGCTGGGCGGCCTGGGCCTCGGTGCCGGTGGTGCTCGCCCTGGTGGTGCTGCCGGTGGGCCCCACCTTCGAGCTGGTGAAGCGCACGGGCGGCTACACCGCCATCGCCGTGCTCTACGCCGTGTGCGTGTACAAGGCGGTGGCTGTCTCCAGGGGCCACGTCCTGCACCGCTTCCTCACGACGCGGCTGCTGCTCACCTTCGGCAAGTACAGCTACGCCATCTACCTCATCCACTCGCCGCTGGACGCCATCCTGCGCCGCACGGTGCTGAAGACGCCGCTGAAGACGGTGGCGGGCTCGGACATGCCCATGCAGCTGGTGTTCTACGTGGTGGCCGCGGGGCTCTCACTGGGGCTCGCGCTGGTGAGCTGGAACCTCTTCGAAAAGCACATGCTGAAGCTCAAGGACTTCTTCCCCTACGGGCCGCGCCCCGCTCCGGTGTCGCTGCCGGCGCCGGTGTCGCTGCCGGAGGGCGCCCAGGCCGAGCGGACCGAGGCGCCCGCCCGGGTGGCGTGACGTCCGCGGGAGTGCCCGGCGACGGGGCTCCCGGCTCGCCGTCAATCACGGCGCTTGGAGAAGGCTTCCGCGACGCGCAGGGCCCACGCCTCCGCCGAGTCGAGCTCCGCGCGGGCGCTGGCAAAACGGTCCAGTCCCGCCTCCGAGCCGTCCCGCGCGAAGATGGCGTCGTGCAGCTCCTTCTGTGCACGGCTGAGCCATTGGCTCGCCTTCTGGCGAAGCTGGGCTGCCTTCTGGGGCGTGGGGGCGGCGAGCCCTGGCTCCAGCAACTCTTGCTCCTCGGGGTACGGGGACGTCACCTTCACGAAGCCGGCCTGTGCAATCGTCGTAGTCATGCGCTGAGAATTCGCACCGGATGGCGAGCAGGCACCTGACCAGTGGGGCAGGACGATGTGCAATGGCGTGCACTGTCCCGCCCTCCAGGGCCAACGCTCCCCGGCGGCTACTTCCGCAGACTCGCGAGGTCGATGACGAACCGGTACTTCACGTCTCCCTTCCGCAGCCGCTCGTAGGCGTCGTTCACCTGCTGGATGGAAATCAGCTCGATGTCGGAGACGATGCCGTGCTTACCGCAGAACTCTAGCATTTCCTGTGTTTCCTGGATGCCCCCAATCATCGAGCCCGAGAAGCTCCGCCGCATGGGGATGAGGGAAAACGGACGGACGTCGAGCGGCCGCTCCGGGGCGCCGACGAGCACCAGGTGGCCGTCCCGGCGCAGGAGCCGCAGGTACGCGTTGAGGTCGTGCTGCGCGGAGACGGTGTCGAGGATGAAGTCGAACCTGCCCGTCTGCGCGGCCATCTCCTCCTTGTTCGAGGAGACCACGACGGCGTCGGCGCCCAGGCGCGCGGCGTCCTGCTTCTTGCGGTCGGTGTGGCTGAAGACGGTGACGTGGGCGCCCATGGCCTTGGCCAGCTTCACGCCCATGTGGCCCAGCCCGCCCAGGCCCACCACGCCCACGCGCTGACCCGGCTGCACCTTCCAGTGCCGCAGCGGCGAGTACGTGGTGATGCCGGCGCACAGCAGCGGCGCGGCGGCGGCCGGGTCCAGGTTCTCCGGAATCTTCAGCGTGAAGGCCTCGTCCACGACGATGGCCTCGCTGTAGCCGCCCTGGGTCACCGTCCGCCCGTCCTTCTCCTTGCCGTTGTACGTCTGGATGTTGCCGACATCGCAGTACTGCTCCAGGCCTTCCTGGCAGCTGGGGCAGGTGCGGCAGGAGTCGACCATGCAGCCGACGCCCGCCAGGTCCCCGACCTTGAACTTCTTCACCTGGTCCCCCACGCGGACGACGCGGCCGACGATTTCGTGGCCGGGCACCATGGGGAACAGGGAGCCGCCCCATTCGTCGCGCGCCTGGTGCAGGTCGGAGTGACAGACGCCGCAGTAGAGGATTTCAAGCTGCACGTCGTTGGGGCCGGGCTCGCGGCGCTCGAACTGGAACGGGGCGAGGGGGGACTTCGCGTCCTGGGCGGCATAGCCGCGAACGGGAATCATGAGGGGTGCGCTCCTGGCGGTTGGGGTGGTGTCACTGCTCGGTAGAACGGAATATGCGTCCGCTGTCGCTCGCGCGTAACAGGGGCTCGCCGTGTGCCTCGAACGGCGGGGCTACGCGGTGGGGATGTTGCGGACGCGGCCTCGCACGAGCGCCGCTTCATCGGCGTGGCCCGTCTCGTCCAGCAGCGCGGCGGCGCGGTGGAAGAGCAGGGCGGCCTCCAGGTGGCGCAGGGCCGCGGCCTCCGCGTTGGCGGCGGAGACGAGGAAGGGCGCCGCGCGGCGTGGCTCGTGGCCGTCCAGCCAGTGCTGGGCCACGACGATGGGCGCGGCGCCGCGCTGCTCCAGGGCCACGGCGAGCCGGCGGTGGAGCAGCGTGCCCAGCGCGCCGGGGACGCCCTGGCGGACCACCTCGAAGAGCAGGCCATTGGTGAAGCGCTCGCCCCTCAGAATCTGCGCGCCCTCCAGCTCCGCCACGTGCGTGACGAGCGCCAGCGGGTTCATCTCCAGCACCTCGCTGGCCAGCTCCAGCGTGAAGTCCGTCTTCGCCAGCGCCGCCAGCCGGGCCACCAGCAGCGCGGAGGGGGACAGCCGCTCCAGCCGCTGCTGGATGAGCTGCTGGCCCCGGCCGGAGGCGGGGACGTGTTCGGGCCAGCCGCGCTCCAGGCCGCCCGTCTCCAGCAGGTACTTCAGCGTCTCGGTGATGAAGAGCGGGTTGCCGCCGGTGTGCCGCGTCACGTCCTGCGCCAGCTGCTCCGCGCCGGGCAGCTCCAGGCTCTGGAGCAGCGCGCCCACCGCCGCCGAGCCCAGGGGCCGCAGCTCCACGAGGATGGCCAGCCCCGCGGCCACCAACTGCTGGACGAAGACGGTGGCCTGGGGCGACAGCTCATCGGCCCGGTAGGTGTCGATGAAGCGGGGGAAGCGGCCTCCGGGCTCGGGCGCGTGGCGGCGCGACAGCATCAGCACCGCGAACTCCGCGGTGGCGCTGTCCATGAACTGGAGGTCGTCGGCGACCATGGCGTCCACGGTGGCGGCGAGCTGGTAGACGAGCTGGCACTGCGCTTCCAGGAAGCGGCTGCGGTCGGCCTCGTCCGCCATGGGCGGGGGCAGGCCTTCCTGCCCGGCCTGGTCCGGCAGCAGGCGCGCCAGCTCGCGCCGCACCCAGCGCGGCAGGTTCGGGTCGGGCACCCGGGCCAGCATCTGCCGCACCAGCCGCACGTGCGACGAGTACGGCACGCTCTGCTCGCCGGGCCGCGCCTCCAGCAGCAGGTAGCTGCCCCGCGACGCCGCGAAGTCATGGGCCAGGCGCGTCTTTCCCACGCCGGGCTCGCCGGAGATGAAGATGGTCTGCCCCGCCTCCCACGCGGCCTCCATCCGCGCCCACTCGCGCTCGCGGCCCACCAGCACCTGTCTCCTATACACATCTGACGCTGCCGACGAATAG
>NZ_JABXEO010000123.1:0-17783 GCF_013372585.1 Myxococcus sp. AM010 | reverse complement strand
GTGATGGCGCCCGTGCCCCCGCCGGGCGCCATCACCTACCCCAACGAAGGCGACGCCAAGGCCCCCGCCGCGCGCCAGTCCTGAGCCCGGCGCCGCCGCGGCGTCACGGGGTCGGCGCGTCCGGCGCCACGGGCAGCACGACGTGGAAGGTGCTGCCCGCGCCCTCCCCGCCAGGGGACTCCGCCCAGATGCGACCGCCGTGGCGTTCGACGATGCCGCGCGCAATCGACAGGCCCAGGCCCAGGCCGCCGTAGGCAATCCCGTGCGCGCGGTTGAAGCGCTCGAAGATGTCCTCCAGCTTCTCACCGGGGATGCCCAGCCCGTGGTCCACCACCTCCACGTGCACGCGCCCCGCCTCCTCGCGGGCGGCGAGCCGGATGCGCCCGCCCTCCGGTGAGTAGCGCAGCGCGTTCGACACCAGGTTGGTGAACACCTGGTCCAGCCGCTCGCGGTCTCCGGGCACCACCAGTCCCTCGGGGGCGTCCAGCTCAATGTGCTGGCCTTCGGGCAGCGGCTCGAAGTGCCCGGCCACGTCGCGCAGCAGCGCGCCCACGTCCAGCGCCTTCGGCTCCAGGTGCAGCTCGCCCCGCTGGATGCGCCTCACGTCGAGCAGGTTCTCCACCAGCTTCGCCATGCGATTCACGCTGCGGTGGATGCCTTGCAGCGCCTTGTCCACGCCCGGCGCCAGCGTGTCGCCCGCCTTCACCGAGGCCAGGTGCGCATACCCCCGCGCGGCCTGCAGCGGCGTGCGCAGCTCGTGCGCCGCCATGGTGAGGAACATGTCCTTCGCTTCACTGGCCGCCCGCAGCGTCTCCACCGCGCGGCGCGCGTCGTCGATGTCCGTCGCCGTGGCGACCCAGCCGGCGAGCTGGCCCCGCTCATCGCGCTCGGGAATCGTGCGCGTCAGGAACCAGCGGTACGCCCCATCCGCCCCCCGCAGCCGGCACTCCTGTTCCAGCGGGTGGCCCGTGCACTGCGCCACCTGCCAGGCGCTCCGAAGGCTGGAGGCGTCCTCCGGGTGCAGGCAGGTCAGGGTGTCCTTCCACCTCCGCCCCTGCTCCGGCGACAGCCCCGCGTAGTCCAGCCAGCCCCGGTTGGCGTAGCCGATGGTGCCATCCAGCAGCAGCTCCCAGACGAACTGGGGCATGGTGTCCACCAGCCGGCGGAAGCGCAGCTCGCCCTGCTGCTCCAGCATCCGGCGCTCGTGCTCCCACAGCGCGGACTCGTGCCGCTGGAGCCGCTGCTGATGGAGGTACAGCCCGACGAAGGCCTCCACCTTCCAGCGCAGCACGTCCGGGTGGAAGGGCTTCACCACGTAGTCCGCCGCGCCCACCGTGTAGCCATGCACCAGGTGGGCCTCGTCGCGGCTGTGCGCGGTGAGGAAGATGATGGGCGTGTAGCGGGTGCGCTGGCGCTGGCGGATGAGGCGGGCCGTCTCGAAGCCGTCCACGCCGGGCATCTGCACGTCCAGCAGGATGACGGCGAACGCCTCCCGCAGCAGCCACCGCAGGGCCTCGGGACCGGAGGACGCCCTCACCAGCCGCTGGCCCAGCGGCTCCAGGACGGCCTCCAGCGCGAGCAGGTTGGCCGCGTTGTCGTCCACCAGCAGGACACTCGTGGCGAGCGGCTCCAGCCGGGTGGGCGCATGGAACGTGGGTTGCTCGGGCATGGTCACCCGCGACGCCTCCCTTCGTGCATGACCCCAGGCGGTAATGCGCCCCCGACGATTTGGCAACAGGTCCGGTTCGCCCAGCCCGTGGGTCCCCGGCAGGCGGGCGGCCTCAGCGGCCCCCGGTCAGGACGGCCCCATCATGGTGCCGCCCTGGGGCGCCCACCAGTCCGCGAAGAGGACCGCACCGGGCCAGTGATGGCCCGACAACACCTTCCAGCGCGGCAGGAGGTCCTACCGTGTGGCCCGCTACACCACCGCCCGCTGGAGCATCCGCGCGAGCATGTCCGCGCTGCGCTCGCTGCTGAACGTCGTCTCCACCTTGCGGCGGCCCGCCTCTCCCAGCCGGTGGGCTTCCTGGGCGTCGCGCGCCACGGCCTCCAGCTTGTCCGCCAGGACGCGGGGCTGCTGCGGGGGCACGAGGACTCCGTCCACGCCGTCATCCACCAGCTCCGGCACGCCGCCCGCGCCCGTCACCACCACGGGCACGCGCATGGCCATGGCCTCCATGATGGCCACGCCCAGCGGCTCCTGGAGGCTGGCCAGCGCGAAGAGGTGCGCGCGCTCGATTTCACCGCGCACCGTGTCCTCGCTCACCGCGCCCAGCAACGTCACCGCGTCGCCCAGGCCCGCCTCCTGGATTCGGGCCTCCAGCACCTTGCGGTACGTGGTGCCGCCGGCCTCGTCCTCGCCCGCGATGGACAGCCGCGCGTCCAGCCCCTTCGCGCGCAACATCCCCACCGCGTCAATGAGGTCCGCGTGGCCCTTGCAGGGGTTGAGGCGCCCGCAGGAGAAGAGGCGCAGCGGGCCCTCCCCCGTCCACGCCGCGTAGGGCACGGAGCGGTTGAACTTGCTCAGCTCCACGCCCATGGGCGCCAGCTCGATGCGCGGCGGCAGGGCGCCCGCCAGTTCGTCATTCACTTCCTGGAGCAGCTTCTTCGTAATCACGAAGGCGAATTGCGCGTGGCGCCACTTCTCACGCTGGTTGGGGCCGTAGTCGTCCAGCGGCCCGTGCAGCGTCAGGCTGTAGGGCAGCCCCGACAGGAGGTGCGCGAAGAGCGCCACGTGCGCGGCGTTGGCGCACGAATGGACGTGGACGTGCGTCCAGCCCCGCTCCCGCGCCAGCGACGCCAGCCGGCCGCCCATGACGGCGAAGGCCAGCAGCTGCGCGCGGCCCTTCGCGTCCAGCCCCTCCGCCCGGGCGATGGAGGCCAGGCACCGGGCCCAGCCCGTGGGCATGGCGCGGGCCACCTCCGCGGCGGCCTTGGCCACCCCCAGCGGCCCCGGCGGCGCCAGGTACTCCGTGCGCGACATGGCCTCGCGCGCCCAGCTGTGCGAGATGATGCGCGCGGGAGGCGGGCGCGTGGACACCAGCTCCGGCGTCACGCCCTTCCCCGGCAGCGCCTGCAGCTCGCGCCAGAAGAAGATGTGCGTCTGTCCAGGGAACTCGGGAATCAAATAGCCAATCTTCTGCACAGCGGATGGCATAACACGCCTGCCCGCCCCCGACACGACGTGGGTGGGGGTCTACCCAGCCCGTCACGAGGCCTTCATGCGCGCGGTGGGGAGGGCTTCCCGGGCCCCGCCGGGTCGCCCGAGGCGCGCGCCACGCAACGCCCGGTCCGGGAGGCGCTGACCGTTACGCGTCACCGGTGCGCGCCTCGGCAGCCAGGCGGGCCGTCGCGCCCCGGACTGCCCGGAGAGGCCGTTGGGCCGCCGCCACGCGTTGCGCTATACCAAGCCCCTCCCCATGGCCGCCGATTCCAGCGCACCTCCCGCCGACGCCACCTCGACCGACAGCGCCATTCCATCCCCGGCGCTGCAACGGCTGTGGTTCGCCCTGGAGCGCCACGCGTGGAGCTTCCTCACGGTGGTGCCTGCCCACCCAGGCGCCCCGGGGCTCGAGGCCGCCACGGCCGTGCTGGAGGCGGGCGCGCCCTACGCCTACACGCAGAAGATCCACCTGGAGGACGCCACCGGCCTGTCGCCCACCGCCGCCGCGCAGAAGGTGCTGGAGCTGCGCGAGCGCGTGTCCCGGGGTGAGCGCGTCGTCGCCGTCATCGACTCGCTGATGACCCGCCCGGCCAGCCTGCCCCTGGCGCTGGCCGCGGACGGCTGCCTCCTCTGCGTCACCCTGGGCGAGACGGACTTCGGCGCCGCCAGCAAAACCCTGGAGTTCGTGGGCCGCGAGCGCTTCCTCGGCAGCGTCACCTTTCCCCGGCTGACGAAGAAGCAGCGCCGGGCGGCTTCCCAGAAGAAGAAGGCATGAGCTCCACCTCCGCGCCCCGGCTCAGCGTCGTCATCGCCACGTACAACCGGCTGCCCCTCATCACCCGGCTGCTGTGGCAGCTGGCCGGGCAGACGCTGCCGCCCGAGCAGTTCGAGGTCGTCGTGGTGGACGACGGCTCCAAGGAGCCCGCCCGCGAGCCACTGCGAGCCCTGGCCCTGCCCTACACCCTGCGCGTGGAGGTGCAGCAGAACGCGGGCGCCGCCGCCGCCCGGCACCGGGGCGTCATGGCCGCCCGGGGTGAAGTGGTGCTCGTCACGGATGACGACATGCAGGTGGGCCCGGACTTCCTGGAGCGGCACCTGTCGCACCATCCGGAGGGCTCGCGCACCGTGGTGCTGGGCCGCATCCGGCCGGACCCTTCCATTGGCGACATGCCGTTGTTCGAGCGCTGGTACGCGTACCTCAACAACCGCATGGCCGAGGAGCTCTCCACCCCCGGCGCCCGCGCCCGCGGCGTCCACCTGTTCACCGGCAACGTGTCCTTCCCCCGCGCGGACTACGTGGGCGTGGGCGGCTTCGACAAGTCGTTGGGCCAGTCGGAGGACGTGGAGCTGGGCGTGCGGCTGGAGAAGGCCGGCTGCGCCTTCGTCTTCGCGCGCGACGCGTACGTGCGGCACGGCAGTGACCACCTCTCCTTCGAGCGCTGGCTGAAGCGCGCGCACCGCTACGGCATGTTCGACACGCAGGTGGCCCGGAAGCACCCGGACGTGCGCGACGTCAATCCGTGGCGGCTGCTCTTCCAGACCAACCCCCTCACCCGCCCGCTGCTGGCCGCGACCCTGGTGGCGCCGGACGCGTCCCGCGTGCTGACGCGCGCGGTGATGCACGCCGCCAACGCCGCGGACAAGCTGGGCCTGGAGAAGGCCGCCTTCGCCGGCACCTCCGTGGTGTACGGGATGGAGTATCTGCGCGGCGCGCGCGGCGAGGCCGGCGGCTGGACGGGCATCGCCCGCGAGGTCGCTCGCTACCTGCAGGGCCGGGGGGAGTAGTCACACACCATGCTGAAGGTCAGGGACTCGATGATTGGCTCGCTCGTCACGGATGCGCTGGAGCTGGCGAAGGCCGCCAATGGCAGCTCGGACGCGAAGTCCATTGCCAAGGTGGTGCTGACCAGTGACTCGTACCGCATCACCGCGCTCAACCGCGCCCGCGAGGCCGCGCTGACCTACCGCATCCCCCTGCTGAACCACGTGCTGCGCGTGGCGCAGACGGCGGTGATGGGGATTGAGATTGGGAAGGACGTCACGCTCGGCAAGGGCGTGTACTTCGTGCACAGCC
Source organism: Myxococcus sp. AM010 (assembly GCF_013372585.1). NCBI lineage: Bacteria > Pseudomonadati > Myxococcota > Myxococcia > Myxococcales > Myxococcaceae > Myxococcus > Myxococcus sp. AM010. The sequence goes on along the minus strand of NZ_JABXEO010000123.1, from coordinate 12,546 downwards.
TGGGCGTCGTCATCGGCGGCGACGCGCGCATCGGCGACCGCGTGCGCTTCTACGGGAACAACACCGTGGGCACCGCGAAGGACAACGGCTATCCCGTCATCGAGGATGACGTCTGGATTGGCGCGGGGGCTCGCATCCTGGGGCCGGTGCGCATCGGCGCGCGCTCGCGCATCGGCGCCAACGCGGTGGTGCTCCAGGACGTGCCGCCGGACAGCGTGGCAGTGGGGATTCCCGCCCGCATCTTCCCGCGCAAGGACTCGGACGACGTCGCGCTGTAGCGGGGCGGGCGGGCGCGGCCGTGGAGCGCACCGCGCGGGCGTTCGCGGATGGAGTCGCGCGCTGGCCCGGTGGCGGCAGCACGCGCATGGAGGAAGGTGTGAAGCGTTCGCGGATGGAGTGGCGCTCTAGCGCGGTGACGGCAGCGCCTTCAGGAAGGACGGAGTGATGCGTTCACGGACGAAGGCTGGCGCCGCTGTCCTATCGGGTGCGCTGCTGGCCGGGGGCACTGTCACTGTCGCGTGGGCCGTCGGCGCGGAAGCGCCAGGCGCTGCAGGAGCGAGCAGCGCGGCGCCCGACACGAGCAACGCAGCGGAGACGCGCGGCACGACGGCCACGACGCCGGGCACCGAGAAGACCGCGCCGGTGATGCTGTACGACGGCGGCCTGTCCCCCGACTGGAAGGACCTCGGCTGGGCGCAGCGCGAGTTGCCCAAGGGCGCGCCGGCGCGCATGCGCCTGTTCAACTACGCCGGGTGGATTCTCTACCGGCCCAAGCTGGAGGGCACCTTCGGCGCGCTGACGTTCCGCTTCAGCGCGCCGGAGTCCTTCGGCGAGTTCCTGGAGGTCCGCCTGGACGCCCCGGGCGCCGCCAGCTTCCCGCGCGTCCCCATCATCCCCGAGCTCCAGGTCCGCAAGGACGGCGAGTGGTCTGAAATCGTCATCCCCATGGAGCAGCTCAACCCCAGCGGCCAGCCCTTCGACCGCGTGGTGCTGCGCGCCTCCAAGAGCGTGGGCCGGGAGTGGGTGCTGTTCGACAAGGTGGCGCTGGTGCCGCTGCCGCCAGACCTCGCCGCCGCGCTGGCCGCGGGGGGCGGACGCACGGGCCAGGGCAGCGGCCGCGAGGCGCCGATGACCATCGACTGCACCGCGCCGAGCCACCCCATCAGCCCGCTCATCTACGGCATCGCCTTCGACGGGTTGACGGAGAAGCGCGACACGCACCAGTACGAGGTCGGCGCCACCACGCGCCGCTGGGGCGGCAACCCCACGTCCCGCTACAACTGGAAGCTGGGCGGCGCGTGGAACACCGCGAACGACTGGTTCTACCAGAACGTCGACATCGGCCTGAGCTACGACGACTTCCTGGAGTCCAACCGCAAGCACGGCATGACGTCCGCGCTGACGGTGCCCATCCTGGGCTGGGTGGCCAAGGACACGAAGTCAGCGGGCTTCCCGGTGACGCGCTTCGGCCCGCAGCAGCAGGAGGACAACGGCGCGGGCAACGGCCTGGCCCGGGATGGCACGCCGCTGAAGCCCGGCGCGCCGACGCTCACCAGCACCGAGGCGCCTCCGGAGTTCGTCGCCGAGTGGATCCGCGCCATCCGGAAGAAGGACCAGGCGCGGGGCCAGCGCAGCGTCCAGACGTACATCCTGGACAACGAGCCCATGCTCTGGAACTCCACGCACCGCGACGTGCACCCGGAGCCGCTGTCCTATGACGGGCTGCTGGAGCGCACGATTGCCTACGGCACGGTGGTGCGGAAGGAAGACCCGGAGGGCCTCATCGCGGGCCCGGCCGAGTGGGGCTGGACGAACTACCTGTGGTCCGCGGCGGACTTCACGCCGGGGAAGATGCCGCACTCCGACCGGCGCGCGCACGGCAACGTCCCCCTGGTGCCCTGGTACCTGCGGCAGCTGCGCGAGCACGAGAAGAAGACGGGCGTGCGGCTGCTCGACATATTGGACCTGCACTTCTATCCCCAGACGAACGTGGGCGTCGGCCTGGAGGGCAACACGGACCCGGCCACCAACGCGCGCCGCATCCGCTCCACGCGCGGGCTGTGGGATGCCACGTACAAGGACGAGTCCTGGATTGGCGAGCCCGTGCGCCTCATCCCGCGCATGAAGGAGTGGATTGCGGACAACTATCCGGGCCTGCGCATCTCCATTGGTGAGTACAACTTCGGCGCCTTCCGGCACATGAGCGGCGGCCTGGCCCAGGCCGAGGCGCTGGGCCGCTTCGCGCAGGAGAACATCTACTCCGCCTACTTCTGGCAGTACCCCACCGAGGGCTCGCCGGTGTTCTGGGCGTTCCGCGCGTTCCGGAACTTCGACGGCAAGGGCAGCCGCTTCCAGGACTGGTGGGTGCCCGCGAAGGCCGCAGAGGGCACCAGCGTGTTCGCCTCACGCGATGAGGCGGCCGGCAAGCTGGTGGCGGTGGTGCTCAACTTCGACCCGGACCAGACCGCCCAGGCGCAGATTCAACTCAAGGGCTGCGGGACACTCGACAGCGTGCGCGTGCTGGGCTACTCGGGCGCACCTGGGGGGTTCACCGAGCAGACTCCCGGTGCGAAGGCCGCGGGCTCCCTGACACAGCGGCTGCCGCCCTATTCCATGACCGTGCTCGACCTGACGGTGAAGAAGCCATGAGCTCCGCCGCGACGCCCGTACCTCCACAGACCCCGTTCACCCCTGGCCGCGCGCGCCTGAGCATCGGCCAGCTCGCCATCGACCAGCTCACCTTCGAGGAGGCGGTGACGGAGATTGGCCGGCTGGTGGACTCGCGCCAGGGTGGCTACGTGTTCACCGCCAACGTGGACCACGTGGTGCTGGCCGAGGACAACGTGCAGTTCCGCGAGGCGTACTCGCGCGCCGCGATTTCGGTGGTGGATGGGATGCCCATCGTCTGGGCCTCGCGCGCCATGGACGTGCCGCTGCCCGAGCGCATCGCCGGCTCGGACCTCATCCTCCCGCTGATGAAGCTGGGGGCGGAGCGCAAGTGGCGCGTGTTCCTGCTGGGCGCGGGCCCCGGCGTGGCGGAGAAGGTGGGCCGCATCGTCGGCGAGCAGTTCGGCGTGGAGGTGGTGGGCTGGGATTCGCCCATGGTGCGCGTGGACGGCGGTGACGCGCAGAACGACCCGATTGTCGCGAAGATTCGCGAGAAGGATCCACACCTGCTGCTGGTGGCGCTGGGCAGCCCGAAGCAGGAGGTGTGGATTTCGCAGGTGGCGTCCAAGCTGGGCCCCACGACGGCGATTGGCATTGGCGCGGGGCTGGACTTCATCGCCGGCACGGCGAAGCGCGCGCCCGCGTGGATTTCTCGCGCGGGCTTCGAGTGGCTGTACCGGCTGGTCAACGAGCCCAAGCGCCTGTGGCGGCGGTACATCCTGAATGACTCCCGCTTCGCCACGATTCTGCTGCGCGAGTTCTGGGAGCGGACGGGGACGAAGAAGCCGGAGTAGCCGCCCGCGTCACACGGGGGTGAACTTCATCCCCGTGGCGCCGGACCGCTCCAGGGCGACCTTGAGGTCCTCGGAGACGATGAGGGCCCCCGTCCATCCCCAGGTGCGGAACATCCGCGCATCGCCGACCTGGGTGGGGTCGATGCGCAAGCCCGAGATGGAGAAGTAGGTCCCGACCTTTTCCGGCATGCCGTCCTCGGGCTCCCAGTAACGGACCTCTGAGGAGTGGGCATCATCAATGCACCGGATGAGCCGGAGGGCATTCAGCACGAGGTACTGGTCGGGCTGTGAAGGGATGTCGACCGGTAGGAACTGGACCTCGTCCGGCACCCGCTCCGCGAGCAGGGACGCCACTCGGACGTGCACGACGGGAATGCTGTACGGCGCATGGGTGAAGTCGAGCGGACGGCCGGGCTCCTCAATGGAAACCTCCAACCGGCCCGTCATTGAGAGACGGGCTCCGCTCCTGAGCAGCGCCGGTTGCATCTCGGCTGCATCGGGGTCGACGAGGGCCCCAAGCTCCCAGCGTTTGGGCAGATGCATGTCATCCGTGAGCTGGAAGTACCGCTTCGCCATGATGGAACCCTCCTAGCGCCGCGAGCCCGAAGTCACCAGTGTGTTGAGCCGCGTGCCGGGTGTCGTGACCTCTCGAGCCAGGCGGTTCAGCGCCCGGGTCAGCGCCTCGCGACATTGGACAATGGTCCGACAGGTGCTCGTGGCCTCTTCGAGCGTGAAGAGGACCTGCTCGTGGTACTCGCGAGGATGCGGCCCTCGGTGCGCTGCCACGGGAACAATGTTCTCAGGGTCCTTCAGCTCCATCCCTGCCCGTTTGAAGATGGCCTTGAATCGCGGCGTCCACGGCCCACCCCGCGCCTTCGACACATCATTCTTGTTCGTGGCGATGTGGTGCTTCTGCGTGCGGCGCGCGCCGTCCGTTCCACCAGCCGTCATGGCCACGGCATGCGGTGCCAGCGCTACGGTGAAGCCCTCAGCCGTCATCGCCACCGACTCCACGCTCCCGAGCGCCGCGTACCGGTAGCCCGCCTGCACCTCGACGTTCAGCGCCGCCTGTGAGGAGCCCGGCAGCCTGGGCGCCTTCGCCGCCAGCCCCGCCGTGTTCCCGATGGCCGCCGTGGCCAGCATGACGAAGATGCGCGCGGCGCTCTCTCCGAGCACCTCGCCGTAGTCCTCTCCCGCCGCGCTGAGCTGCTCGAAGGTCGTGGCCCAGTCCACCTGGCGCACCAGGGCAATCCACCCGTCCAGCAAGCGCCACACCGTGTCCACGCCCAGGTAGGCAATGGCGACGGCGGTCAGGGTGGCCGCCACGCCCTTGCTCACGGGCTCGGGCAGCGACCAGAGGAGCAGGTACATGCTGACGGAGGCACTCACCGTCGCCAGCAGCGCCTGTGGGTCGGCCATGTCGCGAAGCGCCTCGGCCGTCTCGGCCCACACCGAGTCCATGGCGATGGCCATCGCCAGCGTGTACTTCCCATCGCTGGCCAGCAGCGGGCCTTCATCCAACAGTCGAAGACAGTCCCCGGGCTGCCGCTTCCGCGCGCACCATCGGCCGTAGTCGCGCGTCAGTTCTTCGTCCGCGTAAGCCATCAACAAGCGGGGGCCGTCCGCGCGCTCCTCCATGGGAATCAGCCGCTGGCTTCGGCGTTCGTATGCGTAGACGCCACTCCTGACCGGCACCCCGAAGCGGTGTCGCGCATCGCGCAGGGGATGCAGCGAAGGCTCCACCTCCCGCGCCAAGGACACCACGGCGGCCTCGAACGCTTCGTCGTCGAGTTCCACGGAACCGGCGCCTTCCACGCCGCGCGGTGTGTGTACGATGGGCGCCGCGGTTCCCGTGTCCAGCCGAACCACACGCACCGTCGAGCACGCGGGCCCGATGAGCAGCAGCAAGAACACCCAAATCAGTCGCATCGGCACCCCGTGGCCTCGAGTCCATGCGAGGCGCCCCGTCAAACCTGGCTCCCAAGCGTGACACGAGGACCTCGCCGCGAACCGGCTGGAGCGCGCCTGCGCATTGGCCAACTCGCCATCGACCCGCTCACCTTCGAGGAGTCGGTGACGGAGATTGGTCGGCTGGTGGACTCGCGCGCCAACGGGACGACGCGGGCAATTCGTTGCACGATGCTATCATCGGGGCCCGTCCATCCGGGCGGCCACATGAGGAGGCTTTGTGCAAATGAAGTCGCTCGTCAAAGGCGTGCTGCTGACTGCTTCGCTGCTGTCGATGGGATGTGGTGGACCGGTGGACGCAGGGTCGTCTGCCGAGGACCTGATGCAGTCGCAGGAGCAGGGCGTCTATGCCTGCTCGGATGGCGACGTCACGGTCTACTGCAATGACCGCTTCAACTGCTGCTCGGCAATGCCTGGCCAGCCGTACTGTTCTCCCGTGTCGTGTCCGTAGGCGGGACTGACGTCCTCGTCGCGTGCTCACCCGCTGGCCGGGGGTGAGTCGCCGTCAACGGGGACGCTTGTCCCAGGGAGCGCGTGTGCACGTGAGCCCTGAAGACGTGGCGTCGGGGAGCCGAAGCCGCGGATGAGCCACACGCCATTCAGCGAAGGGCGTGTGCCGTCGCGGGTTGGGGCACCCGTATCCACGGGTTCAAATCCTGTCTCCCAGACCACGTCATGAAGCGGGCTGGAATCTCGTGAAGACGGCGAAGCCCGCGAAGGTCCTGAGGCAGCGTCCTCCGACGAAGAAGCAGGCACCAGTGGGGCTGCTTGTCAGCGTCCGGTGTTATCCCCACACTGTCGGCATGGGCTACGGCGCTCGAAAGCTGGACCATCCTGCCACCCTCGCCGACATCGACGCGCTTCAGGAGGGGGGCGTGGGGGAGATCATCGATGGGACGCTCTATGCGCATCCGCGTCCGATGGCGGGGCACTCCTATTTGGAGAGCAGGCTCATCGCCGAGTTGGACGGGCCCTTTCAACGGGGACGCGGAGGGCGTGATGGCTGCTGGCTGAGCGTGGAGTCCAGGTAGAGGGCTCGCCGGAGTTCGTTCCGGACCTGGCCGGGTGGCGTCGCGAGCGCGTCCCCGAGTTCCCCACCAGGCGGTGGACGCTCGCTCCGGACTGGGCCTGCGAGATTCTCCCCCCCAGCACCCGTGCGTACGACCAGCGCATCAAGCGCCCCTTCTACGCGCGCATCGGCATCCGCCATCTCTGGTTCATCGACCTGGATGCGCGCACGCTCACCGTGAGCGACCTCATGAACGACCGCTGGGTCGAGCTGGGCGTCCATGGTGACGAGGACCTCATCCGGGCCGCGCCGTTCGAGGACTTCGAGCTGATGCTCGGTGCGCTGTAGCCTCCGTCCCGGCGCGGAGAGGACACGTAGGCTGTTCTCCTCAGTAGGCTCGATGTCATGAAACCTCCGCTCGAACTCCCCGAGGACCTCCGACGAAGGCTCCGCTCGCACTCACCGGAACTCGAGTCCGGCATCGAGCGGTTCCTCGCAATGGCACCTTCCCCGTGCCTGTACATCCGCTCGGAGCGCGTCTCTCGCTCGCCCCTCCGGCCCTCCCTCCTCCACAGGCTGATGGGCCACAGGGCCGCGCAGCCCGTGCTCCCCACGCTCGACAGCAAGTTCGGCGGCATCCCCTACGTCGAAGAGGCGGGCTTGGCGTGGGAGGGCTTCCACTTCCTCGGGCAGCTCAACTTCACCCAACTGAGTGAGGCTCCTGCCGTGTTGCCTCGGCGGGGTCTCTTCGCGCTCGACCGCGACCTTCGTGCCCCGGACTGCTCCGTCAACTCGTTCCGGGTGCGCTGGTATCCGGAGCCCACCGAAGCGCGCGCCCGCCCTGTCTCACCGCCTCCCTGCGTCGGACGCTGGGAGACGCGGATGCGGTTCTCCGCTGGCTGGTCACTCCCGGGAGGTGACGCGTGGGAAGCGCCACTGTCCTCAGGTGACGCGCAACTCCGTGACACCTGGAACGCCTGGGCGCCTTCAGGCTACCTGGAGGATGAGCGGAGTCCGGGCACCCATCGCCTGTCCGGGCACCGCAGCGCGGGGCTCGATGCGCCCTACGCCTTCGTACCGCCTCCCGGGCGTGACAGCGCCCCGCGGGCGTACGCACAGCTTTTGCGCATCGACTTCGACAACGCCTCCGGATTCCAGTGGGGAACGAACTGGCCCTACGTGCTCCTCCACCCCGAGGACCTCGCCGCGAACCGGCTGGAGCGCGCCGTCGTGACCTGGGCGAATGCCTGATCGCGCAGCGCAGATGAACTGAGCGACGGCGCCGCCGCAGTGGGCGTGTCCTCCGCGGCGTGTCGTCCATGGGCTGCGCGAGCGCCAAGCAGGGCAGGAGGAGCGACAGCAAGATGGAGCGGTTCGCGTGGGAGTGCATGCGCGCGGGGCACCTCGTCAGCGCACGGCGCGCGCGCGGATGCCATGCAATCACCTCCGTGCCGGACTTCATGCTGAACGGACCACGCGGCCACCCCAGGGGCCCCCTCGCGGCGGGGGGGCCGGAGTCACTCCCGTCGCTCGCTGTTCGGAAATGTCGGGGGTTTTGACGCCACAAAAGTCCCGACATTTCCGAACAGCTATCCACCGGGCTGCGCGCCCGACCCACAGGCATGAAACGCGTTAGCCTGCGCGTGGCGTAGGCACAGAGGTCGGCGCGTCATGGGTGCAGGTGAGCCCGTCGAACAGTTGGACTCGGAGCCTGGTGAGCCCCCGAATCGTCGCCATCGCGCACCCAAGGGTGTGCCAAGAGCACGCACGGGGCCACAGCCTCCGGCTGCTCGCTTCATCCGCACGCCGCTATGAGTGAATCTGGAGGCACGCCCGCACCTCAGGCGCGCTCGACCTGCCAGCCAGGTCCTCACGCCGACCCCGCCGAGCATGCAATACCTGCCCCCATGTCCTCCTGGAACCGCGTGGCGGGAGCGGCGACTTCATTGCTGCGGCGGCACGTGCTGGCCTCGCTGAAGCAACACTCCGCCTGGAATGCCTTCGTCTCCCCTCCCCGCCCCGGACGTTGGGCACTTCGTGGCCCCCGAAGGTCTCCACGGCCCCCAAGCCACGCTGCTGCGCATCCGCTGACGCGGAGCACAGGCGCGGTTCCTCGGGGTGCTATCCTCGCCGGTTCCGAGGAATTGTGACGGCGCCCCCCTCTCCCCCGCCCGAGCAGGACGACGACTACGGCATGTCCCTGCCGGCGCTGGTCGTCCTGCGCATCAGCATCGTGTTCATCGAGCTGTTCACCCGTCTCTTTGACGTCCTGCTGCTGCTGCGCCGGCCCCGGCTGCTCCCGCCCTACCTGGGCCTGTGGCTGCGCGAGGTGCGCGTCTCCCCCTACCGCCTGAAGCGCTCGTTCGAAACGACGCGCGTCCTCCAGGCGAGCGGGCAGATTTTCAAGGAGCTGATGTACGGCGAGATGCCGGTGCACACGGGCGTGTGGCTCTTCTGGAAGGCGGGGCTGGGCCGTGGCTCGCGGCTGGTGGACCTGGGCGCGGGGCGGGGCCGCACGCTGCTGGCCGCGCGTTGGCTGGGCGCGGAGGCTCGCGGCGTGGAGTTGATGCAGCACCACGTCGACCTGGCGCGAAAGCCCGTGGAGGAGGCTGGGGCGCAACTCGTGCTTGGCGACGCGACGCAGGCGGACCTCCAGGACGCCACGCACGTCTTCACCAACTGGACGGCGCTGACACCCCAGACACGCGCCCGGCTGGTGGAGCGCTTCCGCACCTGCCGCCCCGGCACGCGCATCCTCACCGTGACGCGGCCGGTGGAGGCCCCAGGCTTCACGGTCCTCTCCAAGCACCGGCTCCTCTTCACCTGGGGACCGGAGCACGTCTGGATTCAAGAGCTCAGCGACCCTGCCCTGGGAGCTGCCAGCAGTTGACGTCGCGCGGCAGACGCCTGGGCTACTGGCGCGCGCGCCCGGTCCCTGCCACGCGGCGAAGAGGGCGCTATATAGCGCGGCCATGCCCACCCTCATCCTCAGCGCGCAGGACCTCCGCAGTCTCTACACCGTCGAGCTCGGCCTCACCGCCGTCGAGCGGGCCTTCCGCGCCCACGGCCTCGGCGAGTCGCTGATGCCGCCCAAGGTGTACCTGTCCCTGCCCTCCTACGACGGCGACTTCCGCGCCATGCCCGCGTTCCTCGACGGCGCCGCCGGCGTGAAGTGGGTCAACGCCCATCCGCGCAACCCGGAGAAGCACGGCCTGCCCACCGTCCGCGCCCTCTACATCCTCAGCGACCCGGACACCGCCTCCCCGCTGGCCATCCTCGACGGCACCCTGCTCACCGCCTGGCGCACCGGCGCCGCCGGCGGCGTGGCCTCCAAGTTCCTCGCGAAGCCGCAGCCGCGCACCCTGGGCCTCGTCGGCTGCGGCGTGCAGGCCCGCGTGCTCATCGACTCGCACCGCGCCCTCTTCGGCGACGGCCTGGAGCTGCTGCTCGCCGACACCTCCGAGGCCGCCGCCAAGGCGCTCCAGGCCGAGAAGGGCGGCCGCATCGTCAGCACCCAGGAGGCCTGCGGCGCCGACATCGTCTGCACCGCCACCCCCGCCCGCGCCCCCGTGGTGAAGCGCGAGTGGCTCCAGCCCGGCGCCCACATCAACGCCATGGGCGCGGACGCCCCCGGCAAGCAGGAGCTGGACGCGCGCCTGCTCACCGAAGGCCGCGTCTTCATCGACGACACCGAGCAGGCCCTCCACTCCGGCGAGGTCAACGTCCCGCTGCATGACGGCCTCCTCCGCCCCGAGCAAATCGCCGGCACCCTGGGCGAGGTCGTCTCCGGCAAGAAGCCCGGCCGCACCCGCGACGCCGAGCTCACCGTCTTCGACTCCACCGGGCTCGCCCTCCAGGACGTGGCCCTGGCCCGCGCCCTCTACGACGCCGCGCTCGCCCGCGGGCTCGGCCAGGCGCTCGACATCGTCGGGAGCTGAAGTCCGCGAGGAGTCTCTCCGCGTCGGCAGACGTCGCGCCCGCCCTCCGCCCTGGGGCGGGTCCCCCGCGCCAGGAGGGCAAGTGCGGCGCCAACGGAGCGATGCGCGCCCGCCCCTCCCCACCGGGCCTGTGGCCCCGGACGCAAGCCGTCCCCAGGTTGGAGCAAGGCGGCGCGGGGCCCCATCCCACGGCCGGTTGACGGCCAGCCCAAGGCCCCCGGCCTCCCCTGCCCGGAAGCAGGGCCTAACTTGGAGCCGCGTGGGCGCCCGACACGCAGCCAACGGTCCTCCCGGCGAGGACGGCGCCCCCGGGCGGAGCGGAGCCGTCCGGGCGCTGCTGGGGAGCGTCACCGGCCCGGAGCAGCGCTTCTGGCTGCTCGTCGTCGCGGTGGGGCTCATCGCGGGGTTGGGCGCGGTGGCGCTGCTCAAGGTGCTGCGCTTCACCCAGCAGCTCTTCTGGCGCGGCACCGGTGAGGATTTCCTGGCCGGCGTCGCGGCGGCCCCCACGTGGCGCCGGGTGCTCATCCCGATTCTCGGCGGCGCGCTGGTGACGCTGCTGACGCTCATCGTCGGCCGGCCCATGCGGGGCCACGGCACCGCGGGCATCATCGAATCCATCTGGGTGAAGTCCGGCCGCCTGTCGCTGCCGCGCTCGCTGCTGCGGGGGCTGGTCTCCATCCTCGCCGTGGCGATGGGCGCGCCGCTGGGCCGCGAGGGCGCGCTCTTGTCCACCGGAGCGGCCAGTGGCTCGTCGCTGGCCCGCTGGCTGCGGCTGGGCCCCGGCCAGGCCCGCCTGCTGGTGGCCTGCGGCGCGTCCGCGGGCATGGCGTCCGCGTACAACGTCCCCATTGGCGCGGCCCTCTTCGGCCTGGAGGTGCTGCTGGGCAGCTTCGCGCTGGAGCTGTTCGGGCCCATCGTCGTCTCGTGCGTGGTGGCGACGCTCGTGTCGCGCGGCCTCATCGCGGACCACCCCAGCTTCGTGATTCCCAACTACGCGCTGATGCACCCGCGCGAGCTGGTGCTGGCCATGCTGCTGGGCGTGGTGCTGGGCGTCGCGTCCGCCGTCTACGTGCGCGGCATCAACGCCATGTCGGACCTGCTGGACCGGGCCTCCGCGTGGCTGGCGCCCTTCCTGCCCCTGCTGTCCATGACGGTGGTGGGCGTGACGGCGGTGTGGCTGCCGCGGCTGCTGGGCAACGGATATGACGCGGTGAACGCGGCGCTGCTCGGCGAGCTCCCCCTGGCCCACCTGCTGCTGCTGCCGCTGGCGAAGCTGGCCCTCACCGCCACCTGCGCGGGCGCCGGCGTCCCCGGTGGACTCTTCACCCCGTCCCTCTTCTACGGCGGCCTGCTGGGCGGCGCCTTCGGAGTCCTCGCCGAATGGGTGCTGCCCGGCGGCGCGCCCAGCGGCGCCTACGCCCTGCTGGGCATGGGCGCGGTGCTCGCGGGCACCACGCACGCGTCGGTGTCCGCGGTGCTCCTCATCTTCGAGCTCACCGGCGACTACCCGCTGGTGCTGCCGCTGATGCTCAGCGCGGTGGTGTCCGCGGTCGTCAGCCGGCGCCTGGAGCCGGAGTCGCTGTACACCTCCGTGCTCAACCGCCGCAACGTGCGCGTCCCCGCCACCGTGCCGCACTGGCTGCGCCAGGAAGGCGCCCGCGCGCTGCTCAAGCCCGTGCACCAGCGCGTGCCTCCGTCAGCGCCGATTCAGGAGGTGCTCGCGTTCCTCCTGGAGCAGCCCCTGGGCCAGGACCTCTACGTCACCGACGACGCGGGCCGGTACCGGGGCGCGCTGGTGCTCGACCAGCTGAAGGGGCACCTGCCGGACCACTCGCAGCTGCACGCCACCATCGCCGCGGACCTGATGGACGTGCGCGTGCGCCCGATTACGCCCGGCCTGTCCCTGGGCGAGGTCGCCGCCCGCTTCACGGAGACCTCCCTGGAGCGGCTGCCCGTCGTGGATGGGGAGCGGCGCCTGCTGGGCACAATCTCCAAACGGGACGTGTTGAAGCAGGGGACCTTCTGAGGGACGCGGCGTGGAAGACCGACGGAGGCTGCACGGACCGGCGCGCGCATGGAGCATCGTGCTCATGGGCCTGCTGTGCCTGGTGCTCAGCCTCGTCCTGCTCCGCCGCCCACCTCCCGAAGCCCCCGCGGTCACCCCACCGCC
>NZ_JABXEO010000122.1:0-18207 GCF_013372585.1 Myxococcus sp. AM010 | reverse complement strand
CTCCCCCACCCGCCCCGGGCAGCGCCGCATGGACGCGTCCAGCACCGCGCGGGCCTCCGCGTTGGGGTGGTGCACCGTCACCAACTCCAGGCGCGTCTTGTCCTCGGAGAGCAGTTGGAGCACGCACGCGTCCCCCAGCGCCTCCGACACCTTGCGGACCAGCACCTCCAGCACCATGGACAGGTCCAGCCCCGCCTCCGCGATGAGGTGGCTGACCTGCACCAGGACGTGGAGCCGCGCCGCGCCGCGCCGGCTCTCCTCCTCCGCCGCGCGGGCCTTGCGGAACAGGTCCGCGTTGTCGATGGCCAGCGCCGCGCGCCCCGCCAGCTCCTCCGCCAGGGACAGGTCCGGGATGTCGAAGGGCGCGGACGTCGCGCTCCGCATGAAGGTGAGCACCCCCAGCGTGCGCTGCCGCGCCACCAGCGGCGTCAGGATGAGCGAGCCCACGCCCAGCTCGCGCGCGGCCGCGTACAGCCGCGCCGCCGCCGTGCGGGTGTCCCCGGGCTCCGCGGTGGGCCGCGCCATCATCCACGGGCGCCCCGAGGCGAGCACCTCCGCCAGCAACGTGGGGCTGCCTTCCTGCGGAGCGAAGCGCAGGAGCTCCAACCCCCGCGGCGCCGACTGCGGGTTCTCATAGAGCACGGCCAGCCGCCGCACCACGCCGTCCTCGTACGAGTCCACCGCGCAGCCATCCGCGAAGTGGCCCAGCGCCAGCCGCGCCACGCCCGCCACCGTCTCCTCCCAGTCCAGCGACGCCGACACGAGCGCGCTCGCATCCGCCAACAGCCGCAGGCGCTGTCCCGCGGCCTCCGCCTGGAGCCGCGCCGTGCGCTCCCGCGCGTACAGCCGCGCGCGCTCCAGCGCCTGGCCACACTCATGGCCCAGGCCGGTGATGGAGGCCCGCTCCAGCGCGGAGAAGCGCCGAGCCTCCGGGAAGCCGAGGCACAACGTGCCGAAGGTTCGCCCTTCCACGTGCAAGGGCAGCAGCACCAACGCACGCAGCGCCCCCAGCGCGGGCACCACGTCCCGCACCGCGGCCGGCGTCTCCAGCCACACCGGCGCGCCCGGCACGGGCAGCACGTCCCCCGCCGCGGCGGGCGTCTCCAGGCGCACCGGCGCCCCCGCGTCGTGACTCGGCACACCGCTGCTTCGCCAGGGCGGCGCCCGGAGCGCCTCTCGCTGCGCGTTCGTCACCCCCAGCGCGGCCTTCAACGCCAGCGTCCCGTCCGGCGCCACCAGGTGCACCAGCCCCACGGCCGCGCCCACGGCGGGCAGGCCCTGCTCCAGCACCACGCGCGCCACCTCGTCCCCGGACAGCGCACGGCCAAGGGCCTCCGTCACCGCCTGGAAGCGGCACAGCCGCAGCACCTCCGACTCCTCCACCTCCGCCCGAGCGGACAGCACGGACTGGCGCAGCGTCTCCGCCATGCGCTCGCGCTCGAGCGCCAGCGCCGCCAGCTTCACCGAGAGGCCGAAGCGCCGCAGGTCCTCCTCCCGTGGCCGCCACGCCTCGCGGAAGAGCACGCCCAGCACACCGGCGGCGCCCAGGCCGGAGGCGAAGTAGAGCGGCTGGGACAGCAAGGCCGTCGCCCCCAGTCGCCGCAAGGCGTCCGGCTCCGAGGCCAGCAGCGCGTCTTGCGACACGTCCTCCACCACCCGGGGCAGGCGCGGCTCACCCGGCGCGGGCGCCTGGGCCAGCAGCTGCTGCGCGCAGAGGGCGGACGCCTCCGAGTCCACGCCGTGTGTGGTGAGCGTGCTCAAGTCGCCCGTCCCGCCCCACCAGCACAGAAAGGCACCCGAGGCCCCCAGCGTGGCGGACGCCTGGCAAAGCAATTCCTCCAGCACCGCCACCACCGGCGGTGCTGCGGACAGCCGCTCCAGGGCCCGCGACATGCGGTCCACCGCGGCTCCCACGTTTTTTCCGGGCACCTTCATGCCCCACTCCCCCCGGCACGGACGCATGGCTCCCTGCCTCGAAGCCCCATTCTCCCATGTCGGACGAAGCGTGGAAACCGCACAGCGCGTTGCCCTGGAGTACGGGGTTCCCCGTGGGTGCCTCAGTGCTCGAAGACGCGGAAGAAGGCGAAGAAGATTTCCAGCACGATGAGCAGGACGATGACGGCCTCCAGCGTATGGGAGCGGTCGATGTCCACGTCGCCCTTGAGCAGGCCATACGTTTGCGCCAGCAACTGCTGCTTGCGGGTGACGGCGGCCTGCCACGGTGGAATCCGCATGCGGCGCACGGCGCTCTCGTAGACCTTGGCCAGGTAGAAGTCGCCGATGATTTTGAGGCTGTTCTCCACGCGCTCGATGAACTCGTTGAGGTCCACCAACGTGGAGAGCGTCTGCCGGGCCAGGTTGCGGTAGGGGCTGCGGAACAACGTGGCCCAACCGTGCCGCGCGGACTGCACCTTCTCGTGGATGCGGGTGATGTGCGCGTCCAGCCGGTCGTCGTAGTAGCGGAACTCCAGCAACTGCGCGTTGGCAATCTCCAGCAGGTCAGGGATGTCTCTCGAGCCGGATGGCTCGTAGACGAAGGCGCTGTTCCAGTCGATGACGACCAGGTCGTGGATGGTGTAGCTGAAGCGCGACTGGAGCACGGACTCGCTCTCACGCGGGGACAGCGGCACCGTGCCGCTCTCACCCAGGAGCAGCCGGGCCAGGTCCGCGCGTGACATCAACTCCTCCGCGGTGGGATTGCCACGGATGTGCTCGGCGAAGATGACGGTGTAGCTCTCACTCTGCTCCCATAGATGGGGCGCCTGCGCGGCGGGGGCGATGGTGCGGCGCACGCCCTCCACCAGCTCCAACGCCAGGTCCTCCAACGCCTGGCTGTCATAGAGCTCGTCCGCCATGCGCGTGAGCACCTCCAGGGAGGTGCCCGGAACGACTGGCACCTGCAGGATGATGGACACGGCGCCGTGGTCGAACAGGCGCGCGGTGACATCCACCGTGACGGGGCCATCCCGCAGCGCCAGGGGCCGGCGGCCCAGCTCATAGGCCAGCGGCGGGTTGGGCAGTTGGATGTACTGACTGTTCTCCCGTGACAGCCTGAGCCGGCGCGAGTCCTCCGTGAGCACCCGGCGCGCGCGCTCCAGGTCCAGCTCCTCCGCGATGTCGAAGGTGCGGTAGCAGAGGACGTACGCCTTGTCGAAGAGCAGCGGTTCAGCAGCGTCCATGGTGCGTGAAGCCTAACCCGCGCCCATGACAATCCGTGGCCGGCCGCCCTGGCATGCCAGACAGTCGTCATTCCCTCCACGGAGCCGTGCCGGAATGGACGGCCCCAGGAGGCGCAAGGCTGTCTTCGGCCGCGCGGACGCTCAGGGCCGGTGGCGCGGCGGAGGCGGCGCCAGCTCCGTGCGCACGTCCCACAGCTCCGGGAAGAAGCGCAGGTCCAACGCCTTGCGCAGGAAGCCCACCCCCGACGAGCCGCCCGTGCCCTGCTTGAAGCCGATGATGCGCATCACCGTCATCATGTGGCGGTAGCGCCAGAGCTGGAAGCGCTCCTCGGTGTCCACCAGCTTCTCGCACATCTCATACGCGTCCCAGTGCGCCTCGGCGTCCTGGTAGATGCGGCGGAACACCTCCACCACCTCCGGGCTCTTCTCGTAGGGCTTGCGCCAGTCACGCTGCACGTGGCTCTGCGGCACCGGATGTCCCATGCGAGACAGGTGGCGCAGGAACTCATCATACAGGCTGGGGGATTCGAACAGCCGCTCCAGCTCGCCGTGGATTGCGGGGACGTGGCGGAAGGGCGTCAGCGCCTGCGCGTCCTTGTTGCCCAGCAGGAACTCCAGCGCGCGGTACTGGAAGCTCTGGAAGCCAGAGGAGCTGCCCAGCGTGTCGCGGAACTCCAGGTACTCGTTCGGCGTGAGCGTCTCCAACACGCTCCACTGTTCGAAGAGCATCCGCTGGATGTGCGCCACGCGCGCGAAAATCTTGAACGACGGCTCCAGCCGGTCCGCCTGCACGTAACGGATGCAGGCGCCCAGCTCGTGGATGAGCAGCTTCATCCACAGCTCGCTCGTCTGGTGCTGGATGATGAACAACAGCTCGTCATGGTGAGGCGGCTGCGAGCGCGTCACCTGGGCCGACAAGAGCCGGTCGAGCTGCAGATAATCACCGTACGTGGTCCTTCCGGCCAGGTCGGTGATGATTCCAGGCTCCAAATCGCGTTTGTTCATGGGCCCGGGCATTCATGCTCGTGCAAGCCCCCACGGGCAAGTCTCTCCCGCATGGGCGGACCCCGATTCCTCTCCCGACGACAGAGCGGAACGACGGGGGCGCGGTCACTCTCTGCCCGGGCCGGGGCAGCGTGCCGCTGGCTAGCCTGCGTGCCCAGCCTGAGCGGCAGCCGCCAGCGCCTTGGACGCGGCGCGTCCGCGCGGCAGCTTGATGTCGTCCACGCTGTCCGGGTCGGCGTAGTCCTTCCAGTCGCTCGGGCGGCGGTTGGTCTTCTCCAGCATGCGGAGCTTCTGGTAGTGGGCCGCGCAGTAGCCCTTGGTGCGGCTGGGCTTGCCGCAGCCGATGATGGCGCACGCGCGCGAGCCGTCAGCACCCGCCGCCGCCGGCTTGCGACCACGACGCTTGCCACCCGCGGCCGCGGGAGCCGCCGTCACGGAGCTGCGCGCCGCGGGAGGACGCCCCGGGCCACGACGGACCGCCTTGGCGGACGCGGGAATCTGGGCGCCGAACAGGGGCCCGACGACCTCGGCCAGCGGGGCCAGGCGCTCAGCCACGTTGCGGAGCGCGTCCAGGTCCGCCGTGCCCTCCTCCAGGCGCGCGACCACGTCACGCAGCGGCTTGAGCTGGACCTCGATTTCATTGCGGATCATGTCGCGAAACGCTTTATCCACGGACATTCGTTGAATCCTCACCTGGGGAACGACAAGAGTCATGCAGTACGGGGGGGCTGATGCTCGATGCTTGTGATGCTGCCCATACCCTTACCTTCCAAAAAAGGTTTTGTCTAAAGGAAGAGATAAAAGTTGTGACTGAGCAACGGACCATTCGCCCCGTTGTCGCAGGTCTCACCTGTTTCCCGGCGGCCTCCGGGGCCTAACCGTCCCAGTGCAGGGACTCCAGCAGGGGGGCCTCCCCCGCCACCTGGAACACCTGGGGGCGTGGCAGCAGGTCGTCCCAGGTGGCCGATAAATCACGACGCAGGTCGTCCAGCGACAGGGAATCCAGGGCAATCATGAGCTGGGGCAGTCGTGCATTCTCCTCTTCTTGGAAATGCGCCACCGCCAGGTCTTCCAGTGTCAACAGACGCGCCTGCCACTCGGGATGACCCGAGGGCAGCTCCTCCAGCTCAGCCATCAGCTCGCGCATGGTGAGATGGTCTTCCGTCTGCTCACGGCAAGACTCGCGGCCCTCCACCCGCGCCATCACCGGGTAGAGGCAGCGCTCCTCCAGTCGGGAGTGAAGCCTCAGCAATGTCAGCAACTCCGCCGTCAGTCCCCTCAGCTCATCGGGTTCCACACCCGATGCCAGACGCTCGAGACGCTCTTCCAGTTCCCGATGCTGGTCGATGAGGATGTCGAACGGGCTGCCCATGCCGGAACGTTCGGCATGCACCCGGAAGCAGACAACCTGAGTATGCCTGCAAGCTGGCATTACTCAAACTCCTATGACCCCCCACTGTCGGGGCCGTCACTGTCTCAGGGGCGGCTGGCTGCCCGGCGACCAGGAGGAAGGCGCCGCCTGCTGGGGGCGCCGCGCATCCCCATGTTTTTCCACCATGGATGCCCCGCTCGCCAGCCTGCGCCGGGCCGTATTCCGCCTCGCCGAACAGGGCGCGGCGCTGTCGGCGCTGTACCACCGGGCGCGGCTGGTGGGCTGCGAGCACCTGCCCGTGAAAGGCCCGGTGCTGCTGGTGGGGAACCACGGCGTCTGGGGTTACGAGACACCGGCCTTCTTTCACCTGCTCCACCATCGCACCGGCCGCTATCCATTGGGCCTGGCGGAGCGGGGGTTCTTCCGCATCCCGTTGATCCGCACGGTGTTGCCCTGGCTGGGCGGCGTGGAGGGGACGCGGGAGAACGCCCTGACGGCGCTGCGGGCGGGCTCGCTGGTCGTCTGCTATCCGGGGGGCGCGTGGGAGACCTTCAAGCGCAGCCAGGGGCGCTACCGGCTGCGCTGGGAGCGGGCGCTGGGCTTCGCGCGGCTGGCGGCCCGCGCCGGGGTGCCGGTGGTGCCCTTCGCCGGCCAGGGGGTGGATGACACCTTCCGGTGGCCCCCGGGCGAGGAGCGCCTGTGCGTGCGCCTGACGGACGATGACAAATACCGGATGCCGTTGGTGCTGGGCCTGGGGCCCCTGCCCTGGCCCGTGCGGCTCACCTTCCACCTGGGGACACCCCACGCCCCGCCGCCTCCGGATGCCAGTGAATCCAGCCTCCGGGCCTTCCGGGACACCGTGGCCGCCAGCGTGCGGCGGCTCCTGACGAGGCATTCCCATGCGTGAAGCCCTGTCATCCCGCCCCGGGAGACACCCCCGAGGCCCGCCGCTCGTCCCGGAGGTGGACGACATCCAGACGGGTTATGCCCACCTCCCCTGTGAACAGCGTCCCGTGCGAGGCGCACCGGTACGCCTGTTCACCTTTCCAGACGGCAACAGGGATGAAGCACGCACCGTGGTGTGTCTTCCGGGGCTGGGGGCCAGTGGCCGCTCCTTCGCGCCCATGGAGCCGCTGGCGGGCGCGCTGAGGCTGCTGATGTGGACGCCGCCCCTGCGCACCCCCGCCACCCACACCCCGCTCTTGTGGAACCTGGCGGTGCTGGACCACGCGGAGTCCCTGCTGCCGGGGCGCTTCGCCCTGCTGGGGTCGTCCTATGGAAGCCTGCTGTCCATGGCCTACGCCCTGGCCCACCCGGAGCGGGTGAAGGCGCTGGTGCTAGTGTCACCGGTGGCCAGCGTGCACCGCAGCCGCCGGCTGGCCCTGACTTTGTCCACCCTGGTGCGCGCGCCCCGGCCCCTGGCGTACCTGCTGGCGCCCACCGTGGCCCGGGTGCTGGGAGGCCGCCGGTTGCCGCCGGAGGGCCGGGCCGAAATCGTGCGCGAGGCCCGGCGGCTGTCCCCGGTGGAGCTGCTGCGCCGGCTGCGGGACATCCTGACCACGAACCTGATGCCCCGGCTCCATGAGCTCCAGGTGCCCACGCTCGTCATCCAGGGCGGCCGGGACTTGCTGGTGCCCCCCCGCGCCGCCCGCGACGTGGCCCGCCACATCCCCGGGGCCCGGCTGGCGCTCATCCGGGGCGCCAGCCACCTGCCCTACATGAGCCACCCCGAGGCCTTCAACACGCTGGCCGGGGACTTCCTCCGGGAGCACCTGGACTGAAGCCGTCACCGTCACCCACCCACCCACGCCATGACCACCGACACCACCCACCTGTCCCGCTCCGCCCTGCTGTTCCTGGCCCGCCGTCCGGGCCTGGAGGACGCCGCCATGCGCCTGCGCCCCTTCCGGCGGCTGGCCTCGCGCTTCATCGCCGGGGAGACACTGGAGGAGGCCGTGGACGCCGTGAAGGCGCTCTCCGCGCGCGGGCTCATGGCGTCGTTCGACCACCTCAACGAGGCCGTCCAGACGCCCGAGGAGACGCGGGAGGAGGTGCGCCAGTACCAGCGGCTGCTGGCCCGCATCGACCTGGTGGGCGTGCGGGCCAACGTGTCGCTGAAGCTCACCCAGTGCGGGCTGCTGTTCGATGAAGCCCTGGCCCTGGAGAACGCGCGCACGGTGGTGGCCGAGGCCGCGGCCCGCGACTCCTTCGTGCGCATCGACATGGAGGACAGCTCGGTGACCCAGGTGACGCTGGACATCGTGCGTCAGCTCCGCGCGGAGTTCGGCGAGCCCCACGTCGGCGCCGTGCTGCAGAGCGCCTTGCGGCGCACGGAGCAGGACGCGAAGGCGCTGTGCGCACAGCGCATCCGCGTTCGTCTGTGCAAGGGCGCCTATCTGGAGAAGCCCGACGTGGCCTTCCCAGACAAGCGGGACGTGGATGCCAGCTTCGTTCGCACCCTGCGGGTGCTGCTCGACAGCGGCGTGTATCACGGCATCGCCACGCACGATGAACGGATGATTGAAGCGGCACTGGACCACGCGGCGAAGCACGGACTGCCGCGCGGCGCCTTCGAGTTCCAGATGCTGTACGGCATCCGCAGGGACTTGCAGGAGCGACTCGTGAGGGAGGGTCACCCGGTGCGCGTCTACGTGCCGTACGGACGGCACTGGTACCCGTACCTCATGCGCCGGCTGGCCGAGCGCCCCGCCAATCTGGGCTTCCTGCTGCGCAACCTGGTACGTGGGTAGGGAGCGGTACGCGCCTCCCCGCATGGCGTGCGGGGCCCGCGCGCGGCCCGCATGCGGGTGAAACATGCGGATGAAACACCAGACCGCGCGCCCTCTTGGAGACACGCGCGTCAGGACCCACGCCCAGCGCGTTCGGACCGGCCCTCATGGACAGTCATGTCCGGCAACCCCATACCGGGGCCGGTTCGCGCATCGCGGCATTCCCTGCTCATGCCTCATGTCTCGTCGCATGGCGCCGATGCGGCGCGAGCGAGCGGCTGCCCGCGCCTCCGCCACCCACGGGGCCCGTGGACGGCTCGCCGCGCCGAGTGCCCCCGGAGGGACACGCCACGGGGGACGTCCCTAGCTTTCCCGCATGGCGCTGCCCATCGAAGCCCATGCCCTCATTGGAGACACGCACAGCGCCGCGCTGGTGGCGAATGACGGCGCCATCGACTGGCTGTGCTGGCCACGCTTCGACTCGGACGCGTGCTTCGCGGCGCTGCTGGGTGAGCAGCGGCATGGCTTCTGGCGCATCGCCCCCACCGTGCCCGTGCGGCGCGTCCACCGCCGCTACGTGCGCGACACGCTGGTGCTGGAGACGGAGTTCCACACCGACACCGGCATCGTGCGCCTGTGCGACTTCATGCCGCTGCGCGAGGACACGCCGCAGTTGATTCGCATCGTGGAGGCCCGCACCGGACAGGTGCCGCTCCAACTGGAGTTCGCCCCCTGCTTCGGCTACGGCGACCGCACGCCCTGGGCCCGCCTGATTCCGGGCGGCGTGAGCACCAAGGCGGGCCCGGACGCGCTCTACCTGTCCACGGAGCTGCCGCTGCGCTTGGAGCACAGCCACGTGCTCGCGGACTTCTGCGTGCCGGAAGGACAGCGCCGGGCCTTCGTCCTGTCCTGGCATCCCTCCCACCTGCCTCCGCCCCGGCAGCCGCCGGACCCGCTCCGCATGCGCGAGGACACGGAGCGGTGGTGGCGCGCCTGGGCGTCCCGCTGCATCCACGAGAGCCCCTGGCGCGCCCAGGTGATGCGCTCGCTCATCACCCTCAAGGCGCTCACCTACTCCCCCACGGGCGGCGTGGTCGCCGCGCCCACCACGTCCCTGCCGGAGCGGATGGGCGGCGTGCGCAACTGGGACTACCGCTACTGCTGGCTGCGCGATGCCACGCTGACGCTGCTGACCCTGTTGGACGCCGGCTACACCCAGGAAGCCCAGGCCTGGCGGAACTGGCTGCTGCGCGCGGTGGCCGGAGAGCCCGACGAGCTGCAAATCCTCTACGGCGTGGCCGGAGAGCGCCGCGTCACCGAGCTGGAGCTGCCCTGGCTGCCGGGCTTCGCGGGCTCGCGCCCGGTGCGCATCGGCAACGCCGCCGTGGGCCAGCTCCAGTTGGATGTCTTCGGTGAGGTTGCCGACTGCCTCTACCACGCGCTCCGCCACGGCGTCTGTTCGGACGCCGAGGCCTGGGACGTGAGCGTGCACCTGCTGCGCTTCGTGGAGCGCAACTGGGACCAGCCCGACGAGGGCATCTGGGAGGTGCGCGGCGGGCGCCAGCAGTTCACCCACTCCAAGGTCATGGCCTGGGTGGCCATGGACCGGATGGTGAAGACGGCGAACCTGCGCGGCATGCGCGGCGCGCAGGTGGAGCACTGGAAGGCGCTGCGCGCGCAGATGCACGCGGACATCTGCGCGCGAGGCTACGACGCCCGCCGCAACACCTTCACCCAGGCCTTTGGCGGCCAGGCCCTGGACGCCAGCCTGCTGTTGATTCCCATCGTTGGGTTCCTCCCGCCCGACGACGTCCGCGTGCGCGGCACCGTGGCGGCCGTCCGCCGCGAGCTGTGCCACGACGGACTGGTGCGCCGCTACCACACGCACGAGACCCGGGACGGCCTCCCCCCGGGAGAAGGCGTCTTCCTGGCGTGCAGCTTCTGGCTGGCGGACGCGCTGGCGCTGTTGGGCCACGAGGGCGAGGCGCGCGCGCTGTTCGAGCGCCTGCTGGGCCTGTGCAACGACGTGGGCCTGCTGTCCGAGGAGTACGACCCGGTGGCCCGCAGGATGGTGGGCAACTTCCCGCAGGCCTTCAGCCACCTCGCGCTGGTGGGCACCGCGCTGAACCTGTCGCGCGAGGGCGGCCCCGGTCAGCAGCGGAGCCACTGACGGCGGCCCGGGCCATTGCCTGGAAATGAAGCGGGCCCCCACACGGCCGCGCCCGCTGGGGACGCGGCCGGGCGGAGACTAGAAGTAGCCGCCGATGGTGGAGGCGACGCTGAAGTTCACCTCCACGTCACCGCCCAGGCCGAAGGCCAGGCGCGGGCCACCGCCCACGAAGAAGTGCGGCGTCACGTGGAAGAGGAAGGGCGCGTAGCCTTCCAGGATGACGGTGACGTCGGCGGGGAGCGTCTGGTTGGCGAAGGGCAGGATGTCATCGCCGATGTACAGCGACACCTGGCCCTTGGGCCACACGGAGATGCGCTCGGAGAGCGGGATGTTGTAGCCGACGCGCGCGTTCAGGCCGAATGCGGCAATCGTGTCACCGCTGCCAAAGAGCGCGCGGACCTGGAGGCCGCTACCGACGGACAGGTTCTTCTTGAGGAAGTAGTCCGCGCCGGGCTCCAGGAAGATGTAGCCCACGCCGCTGCCCTGCGTGGAGTAGCCCAGGCTCGCGGAGGCATCCGTGCTGATGACGAACTGCCCCTCCGAACCGAAGCTCCCCGACGACTCCTGCGCGCCGGCGCTCACCGACATCATGACGCCCGCCACCGCGGCCAGGTTCTTCCAGCTGTCTGCCTTCATGAGACGTCCCTCCGTTGCGTAGGCCCGGTGCACATGTCCGGGCGCTCGGCGACCACTTCTAACCAATGGGCGCGGAGGAACATCATTTATTTCGTCATGGTTGTGAACAGTCGCGTCGATGTCCCGCGGCGGGTCAGTGGTCCCAGGACAGCGTGTACTCGCTGTCCAGCAGGGACGTCTGTCCGCCGCGCACCTGGATGTCCTGGGCGCCCACGGCCAGCAGCGCGCCTTCAAGCATGCCTTCGTTGTAGGCCACGGGGGTGAAGATGCGGCGCATGTGGATGCGGCCCGAGCGCGGGCCCGTCCACGCCACCTGGAGCTCTCCGAAGTTGATGGCCATGCGGTAGGCCTCGGGGAGCATCTCCACGAGGCGCTTGGGCTCGCCGCCCACCTGCTGCCGGACCTCGGCGCCGAACATGGAGTTGATGAAGGCCAGCGTGCCCTGGACGCCAATCTGCCGCATGGCCTCCTCCACGCCGCCGAGCTGCGGCGCCAGCAGCCGGGCCGCGGAGAAGAACACGCGCATGAAGGGCGGGACGGGGTAGAACTCGGTGGTGTCCAGGTCGGCGGGGTAGTCACCGCCCCGCTGGATGGGCGCCACCGCCTGCTCACCGCCGAGGAAGCGCACCGTGTCGAGGACGGCGGCGAAGTGCATGCCGCGAATCCCCTCGGACGCCTCCACGAGCGCGAGCCGCGAGCTCAGCTCGCGCTCCACATCCTCTGGCGTGTCCCACTTGCCGCGCTCCATGCCGACCTCCCGTCGGAGAACGCGCGGGATGCTGGCACAGCTTGGTCACCCACGCGAACTCCGGGCGGCCTCGGTGCGAGGCGTCCCACCTGTCACGTCCGGTGCGCGACGCGACTCAGCGCGCGGGCTCGACGGCCGGCTCGGCCGCTTCGCGGCGCAGGCGCGCTTCGAAGACGAAGGTGCCGAAGGGGAGCAGCGACGCGATGACGCCGCCCACCACGCGCACGAAGGACCAGCGGCAGGTGATGGCCATCTCCATGAGCGCGAAGAGGTAGAGCACGAAGAGCAGGCCGTGGACCCAGCCGGTGAACTTCACCGCCTGCGGCATGCCCAGGGCGTACTTCAACGGCATGGCGATGAAGAAGAGCGCGATGACAGACAGGCCCTCCGCGAGGGCGATGGCACGGAAACGTCCGAGAGGGGTCTTCGACATGTGGTTCTCCCCCGCCTGTTTCCCATTCCCGGGCGCCGTGGTCCATGAGTCATGGTGACGCAGGGGGTGCTGCCTGGTTGGCTGCTCGGGGCGCGTGGTACGTTGCCGTGCCGGGGGAGGCACCATGAAGCATGGCTACCGCGAGGGCTGCCTGGTCTTGATGGCGCTGGGCATCGCTTGTTCGAGCGGGCGCAGCTACTACACGCATGCGGAGGTGCCCAAGCTCGGAGGCGAGGACGCGTTTCCTGTGGCGCCAGGGCCATGGCCGCGGGTACCTGCGGTGCTCTCGGATTCGGCCAACGTTCCGGGAGTATTGCGTCGCCCTCTACCGAACGCAGGAGGACTGGCGGGTCTCCTGGCCACTGCGAAACGTGGGGAATGTATCCGGCAGCTGCCAGCCTCCGTGGGGAGGCGTCGATGATGCTGATTTCGGAAGAGACCTCCCCATCTTCGGATATGCGCACAACCATCCCTGTGGCTCTGGCGTCAGTAGCCAGGACCTGTCGGTCTGGCCTCTTGCGAAATCCGGAGAGGGGGTTTGGGTCATGGTCTCCAGTAGCGCCCAAGGTGCCACATGCTGAGCCCTCACCACTTCATCGTGCTCGTCTCACTGCTCGCGGACGGCGGAGCCCGTCCCGCCCCCGCCGGTGACGCTGGAACGGACGCGGGGACACCTTCGCCCCGCTCCGCTCTTCCGGCTCCAGTGAATACCGACGCAGGCACGTCGGCCACCATCCCCTGGCCCGAGACAGAGTTGGAGCCGCTTGGAACACTGGACGGCCCAGCGGTCCTGGCCGCGCACGCAGCGCTTCAAGCGGTCATGAAGCGCTTTCCGAAGACCGCCACGAAGTCGTGTGCCTTCTCACCGCGCGCCTTGGAGTTCGTCGTTGGCTACCAGGCCGGGTGGTACTTCGTCCGGGTCAACCGCAGGGTCGAAAAGTGCCCGGAGTTCGGCCCAGGTGTGACCCTCGAATACGACTGGTTCGAGCTGTATGCCGTCTCCCCAGAGGGACACGTGGAGCGGTACCCTCACATGCCTTGAGCCCTCACCCCCGCCACGACGGCAGCGCCACGCCGTAGCGCGCCAGGTCCTCGGGGGTGTTCACATTCGCCAGGGCTTGGAGTGACGGCTCCACCGCGCGCAGCACGGCCTCGGACAACAGCCCCTTGGGTACGCCAGACAAGCGTCGGCCCTGCCCTCCCGCGAAGATGGCCAGCGCCACCTCCGGAAACTCCGTGTGGATCCGCTCCATGCCCGTGCCCTGTGCGCGCTCCACGTCATAGGCTGCGGCGCATCCATGTCCCTCACGCCCCTCGACTCCGCCCGGCTGGCTGCGCTCGACGCCATCGCCCGGGCGGCGCCCGGAGGGGTCTTCAGCATGAGGTTCTCCCCCGCCTGTTTCTCCCCCCGGCCGCCGCGGTCCATGAGTCATGGTGACGCAGGGGGGGCTGCCTGGTTGGCTGCTCGGGACTGATCGCGCAGCGCAGATGAACTGAGCGACGGCGCCGCCGCAGCGGGCGTGTCCTCCGTGGCGTGTCGTCCATGGGCTGCGCGCGCGGATGTCCAGCCATCACCTCCGTGTCGGACTTCATGCTGAACGGACCACGCGGCCATCTCAGGGGGCCCCTCGCGGCGGGGAGACCGGAGTCACTCCCGTAGCTCGCTGTTCGGAAATGTCGGGGGTTTTGACGCCACAAAAGTCCCGACATTTCCGAACAGCTACCACCGGGCTGCGCGCCCGACCCACAGGAATGAAACGCCGTAGCCTGCTCGTGGCGTAGGCACAGAGGTTGGCGCGTCATGGGTGCAGGTGAGCCCGTCGAACAGTTGGGCCCGGAGCCTGGTGCGCCCCCGAATCCATGCTCACGGCCGCCCACCACCTGCCGCGCCAGGACCTTCCCTACAAGGACGTGGGCGCCGACTCCTTCGAGCGCTCCAGCAAGGCGCAGCGCGCCACAAGCGGCGACTACGCCCAACAGCCACCGGCTGCTCGCTTCATCCGCACGCCGCTATGAGTCGTGGCGGGGTGCCCGTCAGTACGCGGGCAGCGCTTGGAAGGTGATGCCCTCCAGGTCCAGACGGCGCACCGCCTCCATGAAGCGCTCCGTGCCGACAATCATCGTGGAGAAGTTCCCGACCCGGAACAGGTCCAGGTCCGTGGGGAGGGAGGCTGCGTCGAGGATGAGCGCGTCCGGCCGTGTCAGTCCCCAGTGGCCACAGGTCACGCACGGTGGCGGCTCATCGGGCGGGATGCAGTCCGGATGCAGCCTGCCGTGGGGCGGAATCTGAAGCTCCAGCAGTTCTGGCCCATCCTTCTGCCGGAAGCGCAGTTGCGTCAGGCAGGCCTGGAGGCCTCGGACGCCCTCGAAGTGCAGCCGCGACAGGGCGTCGCGCTGCACGAGCAGCTTCTGCCCCCCTACCCAGGCAATGGGACCGAATGCGCCCCTGGCACGTCCGACCAAGGGGCCAAAGCCCGTACCGGGCGGCAGTTCGGCGTCGGGAGGAACCAGCGGCCTGACCAGCTCACGAAGGCGCACGAATTCAGGGAAGGGCTCGGGTCTGGGACGCGCGAACTCGTTGCGCGCTGGCAGTTGAGCCAGGTCGATGCACGGATACTCATGTCCCGTATTGGCCCATGTCTCGCCGCAGGTGCCGCAGCTCACACCGGGGAGCGACAGCTTGTGCCAGGCGTTGATTTCTCCTCCGTACTTCGCCGCCGCGACCTTGTCCTCTTGCATCCAGAAGAAACGGCTCATCCGTCCTCACGCTCCCGGGCGCGAATAGAGTAGGGCTGAATCGGGCCACCCATGAGTTGGAAGCGATGAATGAGATCCCCCGCGAACTTGTAGATGTCCGTGGGACGGGCGCTCGGCTTCGCCGTCTTGAAGTCGCGCCAGGCCTGGTTCCACGCGCCACCGCGTCCGTCTCCACCATGAATGCGCCGGTGGACGTCACGCGGAATCGGCATGGTGTAGTCGTGGATCTTGACGCCTCGAACCGCGAACCACATCGAGAGGTCTTCTGCCTGGGGGAAGATGTGGTGCTTCTCCCAGCGCCCGGGTGTGAGTTGGCGTGATGGCGGGATGAGTTGCTCGGGCGCGCCGTTCCAGTTGGGGAAGACCATGACGGCTCCCCGAGGAAGCTGATGCCCACCTCCCCAGTGCCTCCGAGGCCCTCTGCCGGGTGCGGCTGCCGCAGCAGGCGGACGCGCGGGAGGAAAGCGCGCCAGTGACACCGCACCGGAAATGTCCTCACAGCGGTAGAAGCCGCATTCGCCCCCGAGGCACAGCAGCGTGACGCACCTGTCTTCATCGGCCGAGCGGCACTCTGTTTCCGCATCAGCCCCTGCGCTTTGGTGGGGCGCATTCGCAACCGTGGCGCAACCGCTCCAGAGCAAGGCAAGCGCCAGAAGCCATACGCGCGGAAAGATTCGCACAGCCTGTCAGTATAGCCCTGGATGTTCCCAATCCATTTCCTGAACGCCTTCTCTGGGGCGACTCCCTTCACCCCCGCCACGACGGCAGCGCCACGCCGTAGCGCGCCAGGTCATCGGGGGTGTTCACATTCGCCAGGGACCGCAGGGACGGATCCACCGCGCGCAAGGTGTCCTCGGACAACAGCCGCGTGCGCACGCCGGACAGCAGCTCCCGCATCGACGGATCCGCCGCCAGCGCCTCACCCCACGCGGGCACGAGCGCCGACCGGTACACCGCGACCAACGGCTCCAGCCTGCCCCCCACCTCGAAGCACACCGCGTCCACGCCGGCGTCCCGCGCGCCCAGCAACACCCGCAGGACCTCCGTCGTGATGAACGGCATGTCGCACGCCACCGCCACCACCCACGGCGTGCGCGCCGCCCCCAGCGCCGCATGGACACCACCGGGCGCGCCCTTCCCTGGCACCACGTCCGCTACCGTGCGCAGCCCGAAGCGCGCGTAGGGCCCGGGCACGTTCGCCACCAGCAAGACGTCCTCGAAGCGCGGCGCCAGCGCCAACAGCCGCTCCAGCACCGTGCGCCCCTCCACTTCCAACAACCCCTTGGGCACCCCAGACAGGCGCCGGCCCTGTCCTCCCGCGAGGATGGCCAGCGTCACCTCCGAAAACTCCGTGTGGCTCCGCTCCATGCCCGTGCCCCGTGCGCGCGCCCGCCGCGGCCACCTTACCTTTCCGCCCACGCACGCCCCCAGAGGAAGAAAGCGGACGAAGCGTCCCTTGCCCCCGTGGACACGGCGCGCGCTCCACGTCATAGGCTGCGGCGCCTCCATGCCCCTCACGCCCCTCGACTCCGCCCGGCTGGCCGCGCTCGACGCCATCGCCCCGGCGGCGCCCGAGCGCGTGCCGCTCCTCGATGCCCAGGGCCGGTTCCTCGCCACCCCCGTCACCGCTTCCCGCTCGCTGCCCGGCTGTGACAACTCCGCCATGGACGGCTGGGCCGTGCGCGCCGAGGAGACCCAGGGCGCCTCCCGCGACCGGCCCGCGCGGCTGCGCGTCACCAGCACCGTCTTCGCTGGCGCCCTCCCGTCCACGCCCCTCCAGCCCGGAGAGGCCGCGCGCGTCTTCACCGGCGCGCCCCTGCCCGCCGGCGCCGACGCGGTCGTCCGACAGGAGGCCGCGCGCGCCACCGAGGACGGCGCCTGCGTGGACGTCTTCATCACCGTGCCGCCCGGCAACGACCTCCGCCGCGCCGGAGAGGAGGTCCTCACCGGCACCCCGCTGTTCGACGCGGGCCAGCGCGTGGGCGCCGCGGTGCTCGGCGTGCTCGCGTCCATGGGCGCCACGGACGTCTGGGTGCGCCCCGCGCCGCGCGTCGCCGTGCTCGCCACCGGCGATGAGCTCGTCCCGCCCGGCACGCCCGCCCTGCCCCACCAGGTCTACGAGAGCAACCTCGTCCTCGTGGCCGCGCTCGCCCGGGAGGCCGGCGCGGAGGTCCGCCAGCTCGCCCGCGCCCGCGATGACGAGCGCGCCCTGCGCGACGCGCTCACCCGCCTGGCCCCGCAAGTGGACGTCCTCATCACCACCGGAGGCGCCTCCGTGGGGGACAAGGACCTGGTGAAGCCCGTGCTCGCCGCGCTCGGCGCCCGCTTCTTCGTGGACGGCGTCGCGCTCAAGCCCGGCAAGCCCGTGGCCGTGGCCCGGCTGGGTGACACCGCCGTCGTCGTGCTGCCCGGCAATCCCGGCGCGGCCACCGTGGCATTCGACCAGCTCGCCCGCCCGCTCCTCCTCAAGCACCAGGGCGTGCGGGAGACGCGCCGCCGCGTCCGCGCCCACCTCTCCGAAGCGCGCCACAAGCAAGCGGGCCTCACCTACCTCATCACCACCACCCTGGAGGCTCGGGACGGCCTCGCGCCGCGCGCCGCGCTCCGCCCCCAGGGCGCCGGGCAGACGCTGCAGAACGTCCACGGCGAGGGCTGGGCCCTCCTCCCACCGGGCCGCGCGGACTTCGCCGAGGATGACCTCGTCGACGTCGAGCTCTTCGACCGGCCCACCTTCACCCCCGTGGGGGCGCCCGCATGAGCCGCGTCCCCGCGCTCAGCGTAGTGGGCTGGTCCGGCGCCGGCAAGACGACGCTGCTCACCCGGCTCGTCCCCGAGCTCGCCACGCGAGGCCTGCGCGTGGCCGTGGTGAAGCACTCCTCCGACGCCCATCCGCTGCACCGGCCCGGCAGCGACACCGCCCGCTACCACGACGCGGGCGCCGTGCTCTCAGGCTTCGCCACGCCCGCGGGCGTCCAGCTCACGACGGCCACCGCGCCCTCGGACGCGCTGCCAGCGCTGCTCGAGCGCTCCGCGGGCGCCGTGGACCTGGTGCTCGTCGAAGGCTGGAAGGACGGCCCCCTCCCCAAGCTGGAGGTATGGCGAGAGGGCCTGGGCCCGCCGCTGGCGCCCTCGCGCCCGGAGGTCTTCGCGGTGCTCACCCTGTCTCTTATACCCATCT
>NZ_JABXEO010000121.1:0-18329 GCF_013372585.1 Myxococcus sp. AM010 | reverse complement strand
GCCCTCGGCCTCGGAGGGGGCCGGGGGGACGGCTTGCGCCTGCGCGGTGCTCGTCGCTGCGAGCAGGACCACGGCACAGGCACGAAGAAGAGTCTTGGGCATTCGCAGGGCTCGGATGAAGGTCGACGTTGAGGCTATCCCTCAATCCTGACCCTGATCCCGGAAGCCCGGCAACCACGGAAGACGCCGGGGAAGCGGTCGTCCCCGGCAGCCTTTGTTCGAAGGCCTACGACTTCTGCAGCTCGTGCGAGCTGTCGGCGGTGGCCTGCTCCGGCGCCGCGACGAACAGGGCGTCGCCCGTGCTGGACACCTGGGGGCGCAGCGGCACGGCCACTGAGTCGTGGACCAGCGCGGGCACCGCCACGGGCTCCACGACGGCGGTGGCCTGGGCGCGCTGCGCGGCCTGCCGGCGGCGCCACACGAAGTAGCCGATGGCGGCCACGGCCAGCACGCCCATGACGGCGAACTGCCCTTCCTTGAACTTGGAGATCATCGTGTCCAGCTCGCCACCGAAGTGGAAGCCGAGCCAGATGAACACGGGCGCGGACAACAGCGCCGCCAGGCCATCCCAGAAGATGAAGCGCCAGTAGGACATGCCCACGGAGCCCGCGGTGAAGTACGTCACGGCGCGCACGCCCGGCATGAAGCGGGCGATGCAGACAATCTTCTGGCCGTGCTTGACGAAGAGACCTTCCACCTTCGCGCGTTTCTCGGGAGTGACGATGCGGGCGAAGAAGCCGCCGCTGCCCTCACGTCCCAGCTTCCCGCCCAGCCGGCGGCCCGCGAGGTAGATGAGGCTGTCCCCGACGAGGATGCCCGCGAAGCCGACCACCATCATCACCGACAGGTTGGCGGCCCCCTTGTGGGCCAGGAAGCCCCCGAGGATGAGGGAGATGTCCTCCGGGAGAGGAACACCCAGACCGCAGGCCACCAGGATGCCGAACACGGTGGCATAGGCAAAGAAGCCCTGCGAGTCGCCGAGGAGGTTGGTGAGAATTTCTTGCACGCGTCGTCCTGTCCGTTCACGTCCGAAGGGCCCGCCCCGGCATTCACCTGAGGCCGCCCCTCTAGCGCCCAGACATCAACCGGGCGCGGGTCGTCAAAACTCCGGGTCCAACAAGGGGAATCGCCTCCCCCCTTCTTATTCTCCGACCGCAGCCTCCCGCTGCCCCACTGTCCCAACGTCGCGCAGCCCCTTCGGGCAGCCTGCCCACCTGGGTGCCAATCGTCCAGGAGGCCCATGCCGCCCTGGCCCGCCCCGCGCGACGAGGTGGGAACTCCAGCCACCAGGCCCTACCCCGACCCGCACAGCCAGGGCCGCCGAGCAGCTTAACCACCGCCCGCCCGAATGGCGCCTCCATCGGCTCAGGCCGCGGGGGCTTTTCGAATCAGCGTGCGCAGCATGTCCCGGTTGTCGCGGGCCTTCTGGCCGAAGTGCGCGACGATGCCCATCAGCAGCTTCACGCAGGCTTGCGGCTTGCTAGCCAGGAGTTTCTGGAAATCCGCGGCGCGAATCTCCAGGGCCGACACGTCGGTGACGGCGGTGGCGGTGCACAGCCGCTCACCCTTCTGCACCAGGGCCAGCTCACCCAGGGGCTCGCCGGAGCCGACCTCACCCAGGGACACGTCCTCGCCCGCGGCGCTCCTGGCGCTCAGGCGCACGGTACCCTCACCGACGATGAGGAGAGACTCCCCCGTCTTGCCTTCGGCGAAGAGCGCGGTTCCTTTGGGGAACGCCCGCGCGACGGCGACCCCGGCGAAGATCTGGATGCCGGTGTCCGTGAAACCCTTGAACAGCGGACACGCCTTGAGCGTTGTGGCAGGCACGAGAGCCATGCATGTGCTCCTAACACGCCCAGCGTAGGCTCGCGAGCGACTCAGCGGGCCGTGTGGTACTCGGCCGCGAGCAGCACGTAGTGCTGGGCGGACATCAAGAGGAACTCACGCTCCGCCTCGGTGATGGGGCGCTTCACCCGGCCCGGAGAGCCCACCACCAGTGAGCCCGGCGGAACCTTCGTGCCCGGCGTCAGCAGGGCCCCCGCGCCGATGATGCAGTCGTCCCCCACCTCCGCGTCATCCATGACGGTGGCGCCCATGCCCACCAGCACCCGGTT
The DNA here is from genome assembly GCF_013372585.1 of Myxococcus sp. AM010. Taxonomy (NCBI): domain Bacteria; kingdom Pseudomonadati; phylum Myxococcota; class Myxococcia; order Myxococcales; family Myxococcaceae; genus Myxococcus; species Myxococcus sp. AM010. Next base: position 16,215 of record NZ_JABXEO010000121.1, on the reverse strand, counting down.
GCCGATGGTGCACCCATGGAGGATGACGTGGTGCCCCACCGTCACGTCGTCCCCCACCGTGGTGGCGGACCTGCCGCTGGTGACGTGAACCAGGGAGAGGTCCTGCACGTTGGTGCGCTTCCCGATGCGGATGGGATTCACGTCCCCGCGCAGCACGCAGTTGAACCAGATGGAGGAGTCCTCCCCCACCTCGATGTCGCCCACGAGCTGGGCGGAGTCGTCCACGAAGCAGCCCGGGTGGACGCGGGGGGACATTCCTCGGAACGTTCTCAGCGGCATGGCGCTACGCCTCCGCGACGACGTGGAGCGGCGCCTCGGCCAGGGGCACCGGCAGCGGCTCCACCGTGGGGGGCTTGAGCAGGGCCACCTGCTTGCCCGCGAGCTGGTTGGGGGTGGCGCGCTCCACCTTCACCGTCACGAAGGCGCCCGCGGGGGCGTCCCCTTCGAAGTTGACGGTGCGGTTCTCCGGCGTGCGGCCAAAGCGCTTGGTGGCGTCGTAGCGCGAGTGCCCCTCCACCATGACCTCCACCTCCGAGCCCACGAGCGCCGCGGTGATTTCGCCGCTGATGCGCCGCTGCAGCTTCTGCAGCCGCTCCAGGCGGGCGATCTTCACCTCGTGCGGCACCGGGCCCCAGTCCTTCTCGCGCAGGGCCGCGCCCGTCTTGGGCCGCGGGCTGTAGACGAAGGAGAACTGGTTGTCGTAGCGGACCTGCTCGGTGAGCTGCATCGTCAGCTCGAACTCCTCCTCGGTCTCCCCGGGGAAGCCGACGATGATGTCCGTGGTGACGGCGATGCCCGGCCGCGCCTCGCGCAGCTTCGCCAGGCGCTCCAGGTACTGCACCACCGTGTAGTCGCGGCGCATCATCTTCAGGATGCGGTCGCTGCCACACTGCACCGGCAGGTGGAAGTGCGGGGTGATCTTCGGCTGGACGCGGAAGGCTTCGATCAGCTCGTCGGACAAGTCGTGCGGGTGGCTGGTGGTGAAGCGCACGCGCTCGATGCCGGGGACCTCCGCGGTGCGCAGCAGCAACTGCGCGAAGGAGATGCCGCCCGCGTAGGAGTTCACGTTCTGGCCGATGAGCGTCACCTCGCGCACGCCGACCTTGGCCAGGTCCGCCACCTCGACGAGCACGTCCGGGAACGCCCGGCTCACCTCGCGGCCGCGCGTGTGCGGCACGATGCAGAACGAGCAGACGTTGTCGCAGCCCTTCATCACCGTGACGAACTCGGTGACCTTGCCGCGGGACGTCTCCGGGTCGGCGCGCGGGAAGACGTACTCCTCCGAGTTCACGAAGGCCGTCTCCACCACCCGCGCCCGCTCCGCGGACACCCGGCCGATGATGTCCGGCAGGCGCGCGATGTTGTCGGGGCCGAAGACGAAGTCCAGGTACGGCACCTTCTTGAGGAGCTTGTCCTTCTCCTGCTGCGCCACGCACCCGCCCACGCCAATCAGCGCGCCGCGGCTGGCCTTCACCGGCTTGTACCGCCCCAGGGCGGACAGCATCTTGTCCTCCGCCTTCTCCCGGATGGAGCAGGTGTTGAGGATGATGAGGTCGGCGTTGTCCGGCACCGGCGTCGGCGCGTAGGACATCTGGCTCAACACCTCGCTCATGCGGAGCGAGTCGTTGACGTTCATCTGGCAGCCGAAGGTGTGGATGAAATAGCGCTTCATGGAAGAACCCTGAGCAAGTACGTGCCCTTATCCGATGGCCGGACGCGGAATGCAACCGGCCGCCCGCCCGCCTTCATCCCCGGCTGAGCAGGTGCGTCAGGCGGGTGTGCAGGTCCACCAGCTCCGCCTCGCGGGCCCGGAGCAGCACCAGGGCGTCCTCGCCGTAACGCCGCGCCAGGGCATCGGTTTCGCGCTCCTTCTTGACCAGCTCGTCCTGGATGCGGCCCGTGAGCTCGTCCGCCGCGCCGCCCTGGAGCTGCCCCAGCTTGTCCTGGAGCTTGCGGACCGCCCAGCGCCGCCCGCCGAAGGCTCGCAGCAACGCGCTGCCCTGCTCCGCTGTCTTGGCGTCCAACCCCGACGCGGCCAGGGCCTCGGTGTGGGCCTGGGCCAGGGTCTCCGTCCCCTGCCCGGAGGCGTGGGCGAGGTAGGTCTGCTGGTAGCAGACCAGGGCGTCGAGCATCGCCGCGTCCAGCGGGGGCGCGGCCCAGCGCAAGGTGCGGTCGTCGGCGGCGGTGAGGTCCGTGGATGGCTCCCGGTTGGGGACGTCCTGGAAGCCGTTGTCGTCGAAGAGGAAGGAAGCCATGGGGAGGTGCCTTGGGAGGGATGGGCCCGGGACTACGCGGGCACGAGCTGGTCGGCGATCCGGGTCAGGTCCGCCACGGAGGTGACGACGACGGCCTGGTGACAGTGCTTCTCGTAGGTGAGCATCTCACTGTCGCCAATGCCCCAGTTGCCACGCTCCTCGGGGCAGATCCACAAGAGCCGCTTCGCCTTGCGGCGCAGGTCCTTGAGGGCCCAGGCGTTGTTCGCGTTGTAGTTGTTCCGCCCGTCGCCAATCACCATGACGGTGGTGCGGCGGGTGATGCTTCCCAGGTGGTCCCGGCTGAAGTCGGCCAGGGCGCGGCCGTAGTTGGAGTTCGCGCTCAGGGACACCGTCTTGCCCGCGGTGGCCATGTCGATGGCGGCGTCCACGTCCAGGTCCTTGAAGTACTGCGTCACCTCGCCCACGTCGGACACGAAGACGAACGAGCGCACGCGGACGAAGAGCGACTGCATCGTGTGCATGAACAGCAGCATCATCCGCGACGCCTGCCGCACGGAGTCGGACACGTCGCAGAGCACCACCAGCTCCGGGCGCTCCGGGCGGCGGCTGCGGAACTGGGGCACCATGGGCACCCCGCCCCACGGCAGGTTCCGGCGCAGGGTGCGCCGCACGTTGAGGGCGCCCTTGCGGTGCGAGCGCTGCTTCCGGATGAGCCGGCTGCGCAGCTTCTCCGCCAGGGTGCGCACGGCGGACTCCATCTGGTCCACCTCCGCCTGGGTGAGCAGGTGCAGCGGCTTGTCCGCGGCGGTGTCGGTGCGGCGGCGGATGCGGGCCTCCGCCTGGCGCTTCACCTCCTGGCGCGCGGCGTCCTCGATCTTCCGCATCGCGGCGGCGACATGGCGCGAGACAATCTCCACCCCTTCCGGCGTGAGGCCCCGGGAGCGCAGCTCGTCCTCGAGCGACTTCATGTCGTTCCGGGCCTTGTCCGCCCCGGCCGCCGCCAGCATGCGCCGGGAGAAGAAGCCCGACTGGAGCGGGCTCTCCATCCGCGACAGGTCGAGCTGCAGCGAGGCCATCCGGAAGATCTGCGCCAGCCGGGCCCGGTCTCCCATCAGCACGGCCTGGGCCAGGGGCGACATCTCCGGGAGGAGCTGGTGCATCTGGATGAGGACCATCTTCAGCAGGTCGCCCTCCAGGTAGCCCTCCTCTTCCAGTTGCTGCGCCAGCGACTTGTCGATGGCCTCGAACGTCCGCGCCGCGCCGGAGAAGTAGAACTCGAAGGCCCGGTTGAAGGTGTCCACGTCCAGCTCGCGCTTCACCAGCGTGGTGCGGAGCACCGAACGGAACAGGCTCCGGTCCTTGAGGCCTACCTCGGACGTGGCGCGCAGCGCGTCCTGGACCTCGGACGTACTGACACGCACACCGTTCTGGCGGAGGACTTCGGCGAACTCGACGATGCGGGCATCCACGCAACCATCATGTCCGGGGACGGCCCGCGCGCAATCGGGAATGCACGACCATGAAGCAAGTGGACGCCTGCCTCCCTGGTACACGCGGTGTAATCACTAAAATTTACTGAATTTCGGATTATTCTTACTTGTGTCCAGAGTGAACGCCGCTGCGCTCCCCTATCGGCCTGCTCAGCGCGACAAAGACTGGTGGTACGTGTTGGCGCTGTTCAGGCCGACCGCTCGAAGGACATCACGGCCTCGACGTGATGCGTCTGAGGGAACATGTCGACCACCTGGAGGGCCAGGGGCTTGTAGCCCGCGGCGACCAGGCCCGCGGCGTCCCGAGCCAGGGACGCCGGATCACACGCCACGTACACCACGCGGCGCACGCCCAGGGCCGTCATCCACTTCGCCAGGCCCGGGGCGCCCGCGCGCGGCGGGTCCGCGAGGCACACGTCGAAGCGGCGCTGTTCAGCCACCAGCCCGTCGCACACCTTGCGGGCGTCACCCTGGATGAAGCGCACATTCGTCACCCCGCCCTCCCGAGCACTCCGCTGGGCCAGCTCCACGCCCACGGGGGAGGACTCCACGCCCAGCACGGACGCGGCGGTCCCGGCCAGGGGGAAGGTGAAGTTGCCGTTGCCCGAATAGAGCTCCAGCACGGTGTCGGACTCTCGGGCTCCCAGCTCGTACACGGCCGAGGTCACCAGCCCCACATTGGCCTCGGCATGGGCCTGGGCGAAGGCATCCGGTCGCAGGTACAGGGGGACCTCCGGCCGCAGCGGTGAGCAGGCGCGCAGCGCGGGCTTGCCCAGGAGCCTGGCCGAGCCTTCCTTCGGCACCAGCACCGCCCCCTCCAGCCGCAGGGCGCGCACGGCCGCCTCGGCGGCCTCCAGGTGGCGCGCCGTCACCGGGCCGCTGAGCTTCACGGCGAACGCGGCCTTGTCCCCTTCCGCCAGCAGCAGCACATCCTCGGTGTCCTTCGCCAGGGGCTTGAGCAGCGGAGCCAACTGGCCGGGAAGCGCGGTGAGCACGGGCGTGAGCGCGCCACAGCGTTCCACGGGCACGCGCTCGTGGCTGCGCCGGCCGAAGTATCCCAGCGCCCCCTTGCCCGCGGGATGCAGCACCGCGCGGCGCCGGTAGCCCCAGTCGCGAGGCGCCACCAGCAGCGGACGCACGGTGAAGCGGTCCCGAGCCAGGTGGCCCAGGTGCTCCAGCGTCGACAGGACGATCTCCTGCTTCGCGGCGCGCTGGGCGGGCTCGGCCAGCCCCAGCCAGTCACAGCCTCCGCAGTCGGACGCGTACACGCAGGGCGCGTCACGCCGGTCCGGGCCTGGAGACACCACCTGCCGGAGGATTCCGCGCAGCACGCGGCCTTGCGTCTCCAGGTGGACGCGCACGGTGTCACCCGGGAAGGTCCCCGGGACGAAGACGGTGCGCCCCTGCCAGGAGGCCACGCCTTCGCCGAGCTGGCCGAGGCGCTCGACAGTCAGTTGGACGGGAAGTTCAGGGAGCGGCAGCATTCAGGCGCTACTCGGGCGGGAGTTCCGAGCGCAGGCGCTCCACGAACTCCTCGATACGCGTTCGCTTGTCTTCATCAACGTCCAGGAACTCCACCGCCATCCCTGGGGACTGGGGCGCGGGCACGCCCACGGCATTGGTGCGCGTCACCCGCCCCTTCAGCTCCACGGGGAAGTGCGCGCCGGGAAGCGTCACCAACAGGCGCACCACCGTGTCCACGGACAGCGGCTTGTCGGTGTTGATGTACAGGCCACCCTTCGACAGGTTCACCGCCCAGTCGGTGACGAAGCCGGAGACGCTGCGGTAGGCCACCGGCAGCTCGTACTCCAGACGGGGCGCGCGGGGATGAGGGGTCGAGGTGTCGGGACTGTCTGCCATGGGAAGCGCTCCGCCGCGGGATTCGTACAACGCCCGCGGCGGCGCACCTTAACTCCACACGCTCAGACTTTCATCTCACGGACGTCGGGGGCCACCGTCAGCTTCGGCTCGGTGAGCTTCTGCACTTGCTCCACCGTCACGCCGGGGGCCACCTCGCGCAGGATGAGCCCCTGCGGCGTCACGTCGATGTACGCGTGGTCCGTGACGATGTGGTGGATGCACTTGAGGCCCGTCAGCGGCAGCGAGCACTTCTTGAGGATCTTGGGCTTGCCGTCCTTGTTGGCGTGCTCCATGGCCACGAAGATGCGCTGGGCCCCGACGGCCAGGTCCATGGCGCCGCCCATGCCCTTGATCATCTTCCCGGGGATCATCCAGTTGGCCAGGTCGCCTTCTTCGCTGACCTCCATGGCGCCCAGCACGGCCATGTCGATGTGGCCGCCGCGGATCATCCCGAACGACAGCGCCGAGTCGAAGAACGCGGCGCCGGGCACCGCCGTCACCGTCTCCTTGCCGGCGTTGATGAGGTCGGGGTCCTCCTGGCCCTCCACGGGCCAGGGGCCAATGCCCAGCAGGCCGTTCTCCGACTGGAGCACGATGTCCATGCCCGGCGGGATGTAGTTGGCCACCAGGGTGGGCATGCCGATACCCAGGTTGACGTAGAAGCCGTCCCGCAGCTCCTGGGCGATGCGCTGTGCAATCTGTTCACGAGTCAGTGGCATGGCTGGGCTCCTCAGGCCGACTTGCGGACGGTGCGCCGCTCGATCCACTTCTGGAGGTTCTTCGCCTGGATGATGCGCTTCACGAAGATGCTCGGGATGTGCACCAGGTCCGGGTCCAGCTCACCGGGCTCCACGATGTGCTCCGCCTCGACGATGGTGACCTTGGCCGCCATGCACATCATCGGGGAGAAGTTCCGCGCCGTCTTGCGGAACACCAGGTTGCCCCAGCGGTCCGCCTTCCACGCGCGGACGATGGCGAAGTCCGCCTTCAGCGGCGTCTCCAGCACGTGCGGCCGCCCGTCGATGACGCGCGTCTCCTTCCCTTCGGCCACCTGGGTGCCGGCGCCCGTCGGGGTGAAGAAGCCGCCAATGCCGCAGCCGCCCGCGCGGATGCGCTCGGCCAGGGTGCCCTGCGGGGTCAGCTCCACCTCCAGCTCACCGGAGAGGAACTGCCGCTCGAACTCCTTGTTCTCTCCCACGTAGCTGGACACCATCTTCTTCACCTGCTTGTTCTGAAGCAGGATTCCGAGCCCCAGCTCGGTGGTGCCGCAGTTGTTGGAGATGATGGTGAGGTCCTTCACGTTCTTCCGGTGAAGTGCCTCGATGAGATTCTCCGGGTTGCCGCACAGCCCGAAGCCGCCGCTCATGAGCGTGCAGCCGTCTGGGATGTCGGCGACCGCCTCGTCCGCGTTCGCGTAGACCTTGTTCATCCGCCCTCCCGCACGTGCGAACGGGGTGAAGGCCCTTCTCAGGCCCCCACCCCGTGTCCCTCCCCTATCGGGAGAGGAAGTTCAGCGCTCCACCATCAGCGCGATGCCCTCGCCACCGCCAATGCACAGCGACGCGACGCCGCGCTTCTTGTCCAGGTCCTTCATCGTCTGCAGCAGCGTCACCAGCACGCGCGCGCCGGACGCGCCAATCGGGTGGCCCAGCGCCACCGCGCCGCCGCGCACGTTCACCTTCGACACGTCCAGGCCGAGCAGCCGGTTGTTCGCGATGGACACCACCGCGAACGCCTCGTTGATCTCCCAGAGGTCCACGTCACCCGCGCTGACGCCCTTCTGGGTCAGCAGCTTGTTGATGGCGTCCGTGGGGGCGATGGTGAACTCCACCGGCTTGCGCGCCGCCTGGGCGTAGCCCGTGATGCGGCCCAGGATGGTGCGGCCCTCGGCCTTCGCGCGCTCCTCGCTCATCAGCACCAGCGCCGCGGCGCCATCGTTGATGGAGGACGCGTTGGCGGCCGTCACCGTGCCGTCCTTCTTGAACACCGGCTTCAGGCCCGGAATCTTCTCCGGCTTCGCGTTGCGGGGACCCTCGTCGTCGGAGACGGTGACGACGTCCTCCGGCTTCTTGCCGGGAATCTGGACCGGGACGATCTCCGCCTTGAACAGGCCGTCCTTCTGGGACTGGATGGCGCGGCGCGTGGACTCCAGCGCGTACTCGTCCTGCTGCGAGCGGCTGATGTCCTGCGTCGTGGCGCACGCCTCGGCGCAGAGGCCCATGTGGACGTTGCCGTACACGTCCCAGAGGCCGTCGTGGATCATCGCGTCCTTGAACTCCACGTTGCCCATGCGCGCGCCGCCACGCATCGTGTGGCTGATGTAGGGCGCGTTGCTCATTGACTCCATGCCGCCCACGACGACGACGTCCGCCTCACCCAGGGCAATGGCCTGCGCGCCCGCGCTGACGGCCTTGAGGCCGGAGCCACAGACCTTGTTGAGCGTGGTGGCGGGGACCGTCTCAGGCAGACCGGCGAAGATGGCCGCCTGGCGAGCGGGCGCCTGGCCGACGCCGGCGGTGAGCACGCAGCCCAAGATGACTTCCTGCACGGCCTCGGGCTTCACGCCCGCGCGCTCCAGCGCCGCCTTGATGGCGATCGCGCCCAGCTGCGGGGCCGTCAGCTTGGCGAGCGCGCCCTGAAAGGCACCAATGGGGGTACGGGCCGCGCCCACGATGACGACGTCACGAGCCATGAAAACTGCCTCCTCTTGAGGATGTGCGGATGACCTTCGATAACAGCGTCGGTGGCCCTTATCACCGGCCACTTCACCGAGTTCAAGCATCGTTGCTCGCCACACGAATGGGAGCGTCCACTGCGCACGACGCAACGCGCCAGCTCTCGTAACCGTTTGAAGTCACGAGGCCTGGCGGCTCGGACCCCACGCCCCTGCCCGCCCGACCGGTCGGACGGTTTCTACCGGGCGTGCCAGGTGACCAGCGACATGTCTGCTCCGCTCGTGGTGAAGACCGCGCCATCTCCGCGCCACGAGGCGCCCAGGACCAGGCTGTCGTGAGCGCCCAGGACGCTGTGTGAGAGATGCCCGGTCTCCAGGACCTGCCACTGGAAGACGAGCCGCTCCGTGCCGCCGCCGGCGAAGGAGGTGCCGGCCGGGTGCCACGCGAGGGCAAGCTGGGTGGTCCAGGTGGGGGTCTCCGCGATGACAGCGCCCGTCTCCACGTCCAGCACGGACACCCCGCGCCTGTCGCTACAGGCCAGCCGGGTTCCATCCGGGCTGAGCACCGCGGTGGACAGGAGCTCCCAGGCGGACTCCACGCGTCGGAGCGCGCCGGACGGGAGGTTCCAGATATCCCAGGCCGCGTGGGAGTAGACGATGATCAGCGACGCTCCATCCTGCGTCCATCCCAGCCCCACGACCGGGCCGTCTGTCTCTGGGATTCGGAGCAACTCCACGCCCGAGGCGACATCCCAGACCTGGATGCTGGTTCCCTTCCCGGTGAGGAACACCGTCGCGCCCACGCTCGCCAGGGTGCGTCCATCCGGGCTCAACGCGACGTGGTCTACCTCCAGGGGCCGCTCCCGGGGGCCCATCATCATCTGGAGCGGCGGTTGTGCCAGGCGGCCCTGTTCGACGTCCCAGAGGCAGATGCGTCCATCCGTTCCTCCCGACGCGAGCCGCGTGCCGCTGGCGTTCCAGGCCAACGAACGGACATGGTTGCCATCATGTCCGTCCAGGGTGGCGATGGCCCGGCCCGTCGTCCCCCAGAGCCGGACCTTGCCGTCGTGCCCCGCGGAAGCGAGCCGGTCCCCTGCGGGACTCCACGCCGTGGCGGCCACCTCCGACGTGTGCGCCAGCAACTCGTTGCGCGACAGCCGTGCTTGCGGTGCATCCACGCTGAAGATGGACACCGACGCGGGCTCGCTCTCCACCGCCACGAATGACTCCTGTCGCGGGTGGAAGCGCACGGCGCTGTAGCCCAGCGCGCTCAGCGGGTTGCGTGGCACCTCGGAGCCTTCCGCCACCACCACGCCGGTGGTGACGTTCAAGACCGTCAGCGAGTGGAGCGCGTCCACCAGGACGAGCCAGTTCTTCGTCGGGCTCCAGTCCATGCGGGACGACGTGCTCCACGAACCGAACCACGAGGCCTGGAGCGCATGGGTCACCGTGTCGTACACACGGACATTCCGGTAGCTCCCCACCGCGTAGCGCTCACCCTCGGGGCTCCAGGCGAAGCTATCCGCGTTGACCACTTCCTGAACTTGCACCCAGGGATCCAACGTGTGGATCTCCACCTGTTCGCCCTGCACCTCGAGCGCGATCCTCGCGCCATCCGGGCTCCAATGGATGCGCCGAACCGTGCGAGCCGTCCGCAAGGGCGTGCGGCGCTCCGCCCCCGTGGAGGCGGACCAGAAGCGAACCTCCGCGCCGCCCTCCCCCAGGTTGCTGACGCTGGCCAGCTCGTCTCCTTGCGCGGACCAGGTCACCCCCACCACCGGCCCCTCATGGGCGCTCCACGTCTGGCGGAACGCCTCGGTCGCCGGATCAATCAGGCCCAACCGCCCGTCCTCAAGCCCAACAGCCAGGTCCTCATACCGCGGCCCCCAGGACACCGAGCGCATGTCGACGGCGTCCATGCGGAGCACGCGGGCGACATGCCCGAGCCCCGCATTCCAGATGCGCAGGCGGCCACCCTCGTTCCTTCGGTCCAACACGGCGAGCAGCCAGCCCTCGGGGCCCCACGTCGCGTCGGTCGGGTGGTAGGCCCCCGTCTGGCGCCACTCCGCGGCATGCGCCTCCAGACGGGCAAACCCCGCACCACAGTGGCGGTTGTGCTCGACCTGGAAGACGCCGGGCGCGGCCTCGGTACCGCAGCGGAGCATTCCCGCGAAGCGCCAGCCAGGCTGCGGTTCCACTGACAGAGACACATGGGTTCCTACGTCGAAGCGCGCGCTGCAGGTGGTGGGGCAGTCGATTCCGCCAGGCGTGCTCGTCACGCGCCCCTGGCCGAAGAGCTCCACCTTGAACTCCCGCTTCCCGTCGTCCGGCGGCGGCGGCCGTTGCACACGGAAGGGCACCTGCTCGGACCACGCCCCCAACTGCCCATGCGTATCAACGGCGCGGCAGCGGGCCGTGAACTCCCCCACGGCCTGGAAGGTGGGCGTCACGTCGCCGGCCGTGCCGCTGGGAACGCGGGGAGTCATCCCGACTTCGGCCCGCGCGCGCCCCCAGTCGAACACGTAGAGCAGCGCGTCACCGTCCGGATCCTCGGCGATGCACCGGAAATGTCCCGCCTCTCCCTGCGTGAACTGCGCGACGGAGACCTCGATGCGCGCCGAGCCCGGGGGCTGGGACGCAGAGGGGTCCGGGGGGCTTCCACCCGAACACGCGAACACCGCACTCAACGTGAGCGCATAGGCCAGTCCGGAGCAGAGGCCCCGGCACAAAGTACGAGCAACCATGGAATTGTCCCCCACGCGCTCGGCCCCGATACGCGTAGGACCCTGCTTAGCGCCCGGCCTGACTCCAAGTCAAAGCCGTCCCAGCGGCGCGAGCCCGCACCGGGACGGAGATGCCCCGAAACGGCAACGGCCGGGCCCCCTCTTCGGGAACCCGGCCGTCTCGCCGTGTGGGCGCGTGCGGCTGAAGACTACTTCTTCAGCTTGCTCGCCATCACGTCGCCGAGGCGCGCCTTCGAGCCTTCCGCCTGCTTGCGGAGGTACTCGCGGTAGTCCTCGCCCTCGCCGATCAGCGCCTTCATCGACAGCGCGACCTTCCGGTCCGGGGTGTTGATGTCGATGATCTTCACCTCGACATCCTGCGCCTCCTGCACCACGTCACGCGGGTTCTCGACACGCTCCTCCTTCAGCTCGGAGACGTGGACGAGGCCCTCGATGCCCGGCTCGATCTCCACGAACGCGCCGAAGTCGGTGACCTTGGTGACCTTGCCCTTCACGCGGCTGCCCACGGGCAGGCGCTCGGACAGCGTCTCCCAGGGGTCCGGCTGGAGCTGCTTGATGCCCAGGCTGAAGCGCTCGTTCTCGACGTCGATGTTGAGCACCACCGCCTCGACCTCGTCGCCCTTCTTGAACATCTCGCCCGGGTGCTTGATGCGCACCGTCCAGGAGATGTCGGAGACGTGCACCAGGCCGTCCACGCCCTCCTCGACGCCGACGAACACGCCGAAGTCGGTGACGTTGCGGATCTGACCCTTGATGACGGAGCCGATCGGGTACTTGTCCTCGAGCAGCGTCCAGGGGTTCTGCTCGATCTGCTTCATGCCCAGCGCGATGCGCTTGGCCTTCGGATCGATGTCCAGGACGACGGCCTCCACCTCCTGGCCGACCTCCAGGATCTTGGACGGGTGCTTGAGGCGCTTGGTCCAGGACATCTCGGACACGTGCACCAGACCCTCGACGCCCTGCTCGATCTCGATGAACGCGCCGTAGTCCGTGATGGACACGACCTTGCCGCGCACGCGGGTGCCGACCGGGTACTTCTCGTCGGCGCGGTGCCACGGGTCCTCCTGGATCTGCTTCAGGCCCAGGCTGACGCGCTCCTGCGTCGGGTCGAACTTGAGGACGACGACGCGAACCTCGTCACCCACGTTGAACATCTCGCTCGGGTGACCGATGCGGCCCCACGACATGTCCGTGATGTGGAGCAGACCGTCGATACCGCCCAGGTCGATGAACGCACCGTAGTCGGTGAGGTTCTTGACCACGCCCTTGAGGACGGCACCCTCCTTGAGGTTCTTGAGGGTCTCCTTCTTCATCTCCTCGCGCTGCTTCTCGAGGAGGACGCGGCGGGAAAGCACGATGTTGCCGCGCTTCTTGTTGAACTTGATGACCTTGAACTCGAATTCCTTCGAGATGTACTGGTCAAGGTTCCGCACGGGGCGGATGTCAACCTGCGAGCCGGGCAGGAACGCCTTCACGCCGATGTCGACGGACAGGCCGCCCTTCACGCGACCGACGATGGTGCCCTTGACGATCTCATCGCGCTCACACGCGGCGCTGATCTCGTCCCAGATGCGCATCTTGTCGGCCTTCTCCTTGGAGAGGACGACCATGCCGGTGTCGTTCTCACGGCTCTCCAGGAGGACCTCGACGGGGTCACCGGCCTGAACCGAGACCTCTCCGCGAGGATTGGTGAACTCGGAGATCGGGACCTGTCCCTCGGACTTGTAGCCGATGTCGACAATCGCGAAGTCCTTCGTCACCTGGACCACGGTGCCCTTGACGATCTCCCCTTCCTTCAGGATCCCGTCACCACCGCGCTCCTTGAGCGAGGCCTCGAACATTGCGGCAAAGTCTTCGTCGCCGCCGTCCATCCCGACCTGCTGGTTCACGTTCTGCTGCATGAAATGGAAGTCCTTTAAAACCGGTACAACTGCCCCCTGATGGTGGTTTTTCCGTAGCGGCCTGCGGGGAGCAGCGGGCCGGGACGTGCGTCCTCCTCATTGAGGACTTGATTTGATGGAAGCCGCGCAACCTAGACACCGGTGATTCCGGTAGTCAAGCGAGGTCGTGCCGCCTGTGCTGTTCCTGGCACCTAGTTAAGAACGCCTGCCCTGCCGTGCAGCCCTGTCCCGGAGGGCGTCTGTCCCCAGCCTGAGGCCCGAACAGGCGGCCAAGGCCCTGATATTCCAGGGCCGCGATCAGCCGTTCAGCTTGAAGCTCTCACGGGCAATCACCATCCGCTGCACCTCGCTGGTGCCTTCGTAGATGGTCTGCGCGCGGGCGTCGCGGAAGTACCGCTCCACCGGGAACTCGTCGATGTAGCCGTAGCCGCCGTGGAGCTGCACGGCCTTGTCGGCCACCTTGTTGCTCATCTCGCTGGCGAAGAGCTTCGCCATGGAGGCCTCGCGGGAGAACGGCTGGCCCTGCTCCTTCATGGACGCGGCGCGCAGCGTCAGCAGCTCCGCCGCCTCCAGTTGCACCTTCATGTCCGCGAGCATGAAGCGCGGGCCCTGGAAGTCGCCAATGGCCTGGCCGAACGCCTGGCGGTCCTTCACGTAGGCCACGGTCGCCTCGAGCGCCGCGCGGCCCACCCCGCAGGCCTGCGCCGCGATGCCAATGCGCCCGCCGTCCAGGGCCACCATGGCCAGCTTGAACCCCTGCCCTTCGGCGCCCAGCAGGTTCTCCGCCGGGACCTCGCAGTCCTCGAACGTGAGGGGCACCGTGTTCGAGGAGCGCAGGCCCATCTTGTCCTCGTGCTTGCCGATGATGAGCCCCTTCGTCCCACCTTCGACGATGAAGCACGACAAGCCCTTGTTGCCGGCGGGGGACGTGCGCGCCCACACCACCAGCACCCCCGCATGCGCGCCGGAGGTGATCCACTGCTTGCTGCCGTTGAGGACCCACGCCTCCCCGCGCCGCACTGCCGTGGTGCGCAGCGCGCCCGGGTCGGAGCCCGCGTGGGGCTCGGACAGCGCGAACGAGCCCGCGACGGCCTCGCCAGATGCCAGCCGCGTCACGTACTTCTCGCGCTGCGCGTCGGTGCCGAACGCGTTGATGAGCTCGCCGCACATGTTGGTGACGGCCATGGCGACGGACGTGGACGCGTCGGCCGCGGCCAGCTCCATCATCGCCAGCGCGTAGGACACCACGCCGGCCTCCGAACCGCCGTAGCGCGCTGGGAGGTTCACCCCCAGCAGGCCCATCTCCCCCAACTCCCGGAAGAGGTCCGTGGGAAAGCGCTCCTCGCGGTCCAGTGCTCGGGCCTGCGGTGCCACGCGCTCGCGGGCGAACTTGCGAGCGGCGTCGCGGATGAGGGTCTGCGTCTCGGTGAGCTCGAGGTTCACGGCGGTAGTCCTACTCGATGGCCTTGAGGTTGAACGGATATTCGATGGGGTGGTCCGCGCCGTCCGGGGGCTTCGGGAAGGTCATGGACGACAGGACGGCCTGGACGCAGTCGTGCAGGTTCGGGTCCTTCAGCGTGCTGGTCTTCTTCACCACCCGGGCGTCCTTCACCAGGCCGTTGGCGTCGATGGTGAAGGTCGTCATCAGGCGCCCCTCCACCGTCTGGTCCTTCTCCGCCATGTGGTCCTCGTAGCACTCCTGGATGCGGCGCTGGTGGTGCTGGACGACCTGACGGACGGAGTCGGGCGTGAAGGGCATGCGCTCGATGTCCGGCCCGTCGCGCTTGGCGGGGGCCGGCGTCGCGGGCGCCTTCGCGGGGGCGGCGCCCTGCGCGAGCGCCACCGCCGAGGCCAGGAGGACTGCGGAGAGAAGCGCTCGGGTCATGACGGTTACTCCCTCAGCAGGTTGGCGGCGATGACGATGCGCTGGATCTCGCTCGTCCCTTCGTAGATTTCGGTGATGCGCGCGTCGCGCACGTGGCGCTCCACGTCCATCTCCTTGCTGTAGCCCATGCCACCATGCACCTGCAGGGCCTTGTTCGCCACGCGGCTGGCCATCTCGCTGGCGTACAGCTTGGCCATGGCGCTCTCCGCGCTGTGGCGCACGCCCTTGTCCTTCTGCAGGGCCGCTCGCCACACGAGCAGCCGGGCCGCGTCGATCTCCGTGGCCATGTCGGCGATCATGAACTGGATGGCCTGGTGCTCGCGGATGGCCTTGCCGAAGGACTTGCGCTCACCGGAGTAGCGCACCGCCTCCTCGTACGCCGCGCGCGCGATGCCCAGCGCCTGCGACGCGATGCCGATACGGCCGCCGTCCAGCGTGCTCATGGCGATCTTGAAGCCCTCGCCTTCCTTGCCGAGCATGTACTTGGCCGGCACGCGCATGTCCTCGAAGAACATGGAGCAGGACCAGGCGGCGCTGATGCCCATCTTCTTGTCCGGCTCGGCGCGGATGAACCCCGGGGTGTCCGTGGGGACCATGAACGCGGTGATGCCCTTGTGGCCGGCCTCCCGGTTCGTCATGGTCATCAGGACGATGGCGTCGGCCTTGGGGCCGTTGGTGATCCAGTTCTTCGAGCCGTTGATGACGTACTCGTCACCCTTGCGCACGGCGACCGTCTTCTGCGCGGCGGCGTCGCTGCCGGCCTCGGGCTCGGTGAGGCCGAAGCAGCCCAGCTTCTCGCCCCGGGCGAAGGGCGCCAGGAACTGCTCCTTCTGCGCGTCCGTGCCGAACTTCATGATCGGATCGCAGTAGAGGGAGTTGTTCACGCTCATGATGACGCCGGTGGAGGCGCAGCCGCGGCTGATCTCCTCCATGGCGATGGCGTAACAGACGTTGTCCAGCCCGGCGCCGCCGTGCTGCTCGGGGACGGCCACGCCCAGCAGGGACAGCTCGGCGAGCTTCTTCACCGCGTCCGTCGGCCAGGCGTGGTGCTCGTCCCACTTGCGGGCGTTGGGGATGAGCTCCTTGGCCGCGAACTCGCGGGTCATCCGCTGGATTTCACGCTGGATGTCGGTCAACTCGAAGTTCATGGAACCTCCATAATATGAGGGGCTTCCCTCGGGAACAGCGAAGACGCGGCGCGTGCGCGGAAGCGCGCCGTGGCGTGCCGGTAGGACACCGTCCGGTCGCCTGAGACCCGGGATTCCCCGGGTGTACCCAAGAACATGTTGAGGGGCACCGTGACGTCGAGGCTGACGTCCAGCCGGCTCCCCTCCCCCGTCCATGCCCGCCGCACGACCACGGACAGGGTCCACGGCACCGTGTCGCGGTGCCGCTCGATGAAGTCATAGGACAACCCCAGCCCGACCACGCCCCCCGAGCCGTCC
>NZ_JABXEO010000120.1:0-18917 GCF_013372585.1 Myxococcus sp. AM010 | reverse complement strand
CTGCGGACGGTTGCCAATGCGGGGGGACATGAGGGCTCCGGCGAGATTCCAGGGCGCCCGGAAGGACGCCATCTGTACCCATTTTCCGTGATCCCATTCCCCAGTTGCTTGGCCCCTTTAATTTTTGAGAATCGAGGCTCGAAATTTTCTCGAACCGAGTAAGTCTTCGTCCTACTCCGCGCGCGGATGTGGCTCAATGGGCGCCAGGGTAGGGCTCAGTGTGAGTGTGGGACGGAGTCAGGAGCGCCCGGGTGGGGCCTCAGCCGGCGGACGGCGCGCAGCAGGAGCTCCTCGTCCCGGGGGCTGGCGAGGAAGCCGCGCGCGCCGAGCTCGCGGGCCCGTTCGAAGTTCTCGTCATCGCTGCCGTGGACGATGAGGGCGCCCTGGATGTGGACCTCCCCGGCGAGCAGGCCCTCCATGGCCTGGAGGGGCGCGAGCACGACGTCCTCTGGCCCGGTGTGAAGCACCTCCAAGGGGGTGGCGGTGCGGGCCTGGAAGCCGTGCCTCGACAGGAGCCGGGAGATGAGCACCGCCGTGACGGGCGGCCACCCGTAGAGCAGCAGGGGACCTCCGGGCGCGAGCGTGGGGGGCGCGGGCGGCTCGGCGGGCGGCTTGATGCCATAGAGGTGGGCCAGCGCGCGGGTCAGCGCCGCGTCCGAGGCGATGTGCGCTTCGACGCGCGGCATGCCGGACACGGCGCGAACGGCGTCCACGGCCTCCAGCGACACGGGGGCGGGCAGCGCGATGTGGAGCACTTCCCGCTCGCCCTGGTCCAGCAGCACCTTTTCGATGCGCAGCGGGACGACCCGGTACTGGCGCGCCAGGCGAGCGGGGATGTGGTTCCTCAGCCCGGCGTCGGGCGGGCTGCGTTCCAGGTCCACCGCGTCCACGCCGAGCTGCTCGGAGAGTCCGCGAAGCACGTCGGCTTCGGAGCAGAGGCCCTCTCGCACCAGCGCCCGCCCGAGCGGGACATGCACCTCATGGTGATGCACCAGTCCCACCCGGAGCTGGGCGCGGTTGAGCACTCCCCGTTCCAGGAGAATCTCGCCGAGCGGACGTCGTGAGCCAGTCTCCATGAAGACATGAGGTCTTCACGCGACGCCCCGGCCGGCGAGAGGCGGCGGGCCGCGGGCTCGCCGGGTTGCCTGCCTTGCTGGCGGGGCTCAGCCGCGCGAGGCGAGGTGCTGCTCGTAGACCTCGGGCTTGAAGCCCACGAGGACGGCGTCGCCGGTGACGAGCACGGGGCGCTTCACCAGCTTTCCATCCGCGGCCAGCCACTCGACCAGCTCCGCGTCGCTGGCGGCATCCACCTTCGCCTTGCCGAGCGCGCGGTAGCTCTGGCCGCTGGTGTTGAGCCACTTGCGGACAGAGACACCGCTGCGGGCAATCCACTGCTTCAGCTCCGCCACGGTGGGCGGCAGGTCGACGATGGGGCGCACCTGGTGGGCGACACCTTGCTCCTGCAACCACTTCAGCGCCTTCTTGCAGGTGCCACAGCCCGAGTATGAGAGTACGAGGACGTCTTTCGCCATGCGCGCGCTTGTAACAGGGCACCCGCGCCCGTCCCAGCGGTGAGTCCCCGGGTCGTCCGGCCCCGGTTTGCGAGCCGCGAGCAGCGCGTGTTAGCGCCAAGGGACATGAAAGCCTTCCGCCGCTCGCGTTCGTTGTTCGCGCTTCCCGTGGTCCTGGTGCTTGCCGCCTGTTCGTCGGGGCCGGAGGACAGGCCCGCTCCCGGAGACGACGCGGGCGTGACGGACGGCGGCGCGGACGCGGGCACACCGGACAGCGGCACCGACGCGGGCGTGACGGACAGCGGCACCGACGCGGGCACACCGGACGCGGGGCCGGACATCGAGGTCCCCGAGGATGGCGGCACGATTGTCAGGGGGACGTTGACGGGGCGGCTCACGGTGGGGGGCTCGCCGTACCGGGTGGTGGGCGATGCGAACGGGGTCGTCACCATCCCCCAGGGGCAGGTGCTGACGGTAGGGCCGGGCGTCATCCTGGACTTCCGGGGCCAGCCGGAGGTGACGGAGCGGGACGTGGACTCGGACGCCCCCGACAACGTGATGAACCACCAGGCGGGCCGCGTGGAGGTCCGCGTGTACGGCGCCATCCAGGTCCAGGGAACGGCGGAGGCGCCCGTGCTGCTGACGTCCACCAATCCCCATGGCTGGTGGGGGATGAACTTCTACGGCGCCAGTTCGGTGGGCTCGGGCGACCCGGTGTTCGAGCACATGATTTTCGAGAAGGTGCGCAAGAATCAGTACAACAGCGATCGCGATTGGACGCGTGGCGCGCTGTGGGTCTACTACCCGGGACCGGTGACGATTACGGACTCGGTGTTCCGTGACAACGAGTCCTCCGCCAACTGCGGCGCGTTGGACCTGATGTTCACCGACGGCTCGCGGGTGGAGAACACCGTCTTCGAGAACAACCGCATCCGCGAAATCGACCGCTTCGCGCAGCCGGGCACCTCGTCGATGGCCGGGGGCGGGGCGGTGTGCATCACCCACGGGCGCAACACGGTGCTGCGTGGCAACACGTTCCGGGGCAACTTCGTGGAGGCCTTCGGTGGCTCGCTGACGAGCGACCTCTGGGACCGGCCCATCCTCACGTGGCCCAACCCGGGGGGCATCTTCGACCTGGGCGGTGGCGCCGCCATCCACTACTTCCAGCCGGACAATGACCTGCTGGAGGGCAACGTGTTCGAAAGCAACTTCATCCCCCTGGGGCCCGGCGCGGCCGTCCAGTTGGAGGACATGGGTGGCTCCCGGACCGTCATCATGCGAGGCAACCGCTTCGTGAACAACCGGGGTGGGGCCGGAGGCGTCATCACCTGCAACCGCGGCTCGAACACCGGCGAGCTGGTCATCACCCGCGACAACGTCTTCACCGGCAACACGGTGAATGGGCAGCCGGCCACGAACATGACGGGCGACTGCGGCGTGGTGACGCAGTAGCGGTTCCTCACGGATTTGCGAAGCGGACGCCCGCGCGGCTCAGCAGCGGGTCGTCCGCCAGTTGCCACAGCGCGACCGCGTGATTCTCCTGCCCGGTGCCACCGAAGTGCAGGCCGAGCACGGCGTGCGTCTCCAGGTCCACGATGGGGGAGCCGGAGCTGCCTCCCAGCGTGGAGCAGTCATGGGAGAGCTGTTGCCGGGCCGCGTCCAGAGAGAGCAGCTCCCCAGGCTGGAGCCGCTTCACGCCGAACGCGTCCTCGAAGATGCGCAGCAGCACCTCGGGCGGCGTGCGGCCGTGGTCCTTCATCGGGTAGCCCACGCAGTACAAGGCGCGGGAGTCCGCCGTGTCCGGTGCCTGGGTGGCGAGCCGCAGCGGGGCGGGACGCAGCACCGCGCCCGTGGGCGCGCCCAGGCGCAGCAGCGCCAGGTCATGCACGGTGTGAATCGCCGCGACGCCCTGGATGGGGAAGGTGGCCTGGGCATCGCGCTGGTGTTCACCCAGCCAGTCCACCCGGGGCACCACGCCGAGCCGCAACAGCCACTGGTCCTTCGCCTGCCGGCAGAAGTGCTGCGCGACGTGGCGGTTGGTCATCACCAGCTCATCCGTCACCAGGAAGCCCGTGCCGAGCATGCCGCTCCCGGCCAGCTCGACGCGCCCGGTGGCGTCGATGGTCCGCTCGATGGGCTCACGGTGCTGCTCCAGCACCTCCCACCCCACGGGCGGCGCACCGAAGCTGCCGTTCCGGATGGCGAGGGCAGGGCGGCCGAAGAAGGCGACGACCGTCTCCAGCGCCGTCCGCTCGGTGACGGATAGCGGTGTGTCCTCCCCTGAGTGCTCCAGCCGCGCGAGGACCTGAGCGCCCGTCGTCAGCAGGGCACGCAGTTCGTCGCGCAGTGCGTCGGCGGTCACCTTGCCGACGACGGACGTGTGCACGCGCCAGGACGGTGGGAAGTGCGTGGCGACGAGCGCCTCCACGCCGTCAGGGCGTAGCGCCTCGCGGACCTTCGACAAGTCGCGGAGGGTGCGGTGTGCCCGGTGCATCGGCTTGGGGCCTTTCGCGGTGGCGCTCATGGAGACGTCATTCCTCACGGCCTCGGAGGGCCCGCCAAGGGGGCCGCTGGGAGAAGGGAGGGGTCGCAGATGGCCTGGACCGGTGCGTACTCTCGCCGTCCGCGCATGAGCGTGCAGGCCTGTCGCAGCAGGTCATCCATCCGGAGGGAGAAGAGATAGGCGCCGTCCGAGTCGAAGGACGCGACGCGCGTGCCTGCCGCGTCGGCCGTCATCTCCAATCCGGAGTGGCCGCCATGATGCAACCCGGCCACGTGTCGACCATCGGCGGTCCGCCAGAAATGGAGCCTGCCTGACATGTCCGAGATACCGAAGCGCTCCTGTGCGTGATGGACCCGCACCTGGGTATTCGTGCTCAGGTTGATTCTGCGCACGAGCGCGCCCGTCGTCGGGTCGAAGAGGTGGATGGCGTTGTCCGTCACCGCGATGAGCCGGGAGGTATCCGGCGAGAAGGAGAGCGCCTTGACCTTCCCGTCGATGGCCGCCAGGGGCTGCGGCCGTCCGTGTGTGGCGTCGAAGAGGTAGGCCTGCCCCATCCAGTAGACGTCGGGGTGGTTGGCCACCGCGAAGTACTTCGAGTCCGGTGAGAACGCGGTGACGGCGGTGCCCTGGCTCGTAGGCAGCGGTGCCAGCCGCTTCCCCGTGGCGCTCTCCCAGAGGGCGGAGGACTCGGGCACGTTGGAGATGGTGACGAAGCGCTCGCCGTTTGGGGAGAACGAGGCGCCGTGTGACGTCATCGTCGATGTGGCCAGGGGCGCTTCGTGCGTGAGCCGGCAGGCCTCGGTGGAGCCCAGGTAGACGGCGCGGTAATCCTCGATGGCGAAGTGCTTGCCGTCTGGGGAGAACTCGACGCGGGCGCTTGGTGAGAACGTCGTCGTTGTCTGGCATCCGTCCTCGCCAGTCGCCCCCTCCCGCCGGAGGTGAGCGCGAGCGCGCGGCGTGGCCACGGCGCGCTGCCAGCTCCAATGGGCAGGAAGCGAGGTCAGGTGGATGCCTGCTTCGATGGGCGGCGGCTGAGAGCGCGGTCCATGCGCCGCGTGGTTCACATCCCAGAACTGGACCTTCACGCCACAGCGGACGGCGAGGAACTGGCCGTCGCGTGAAAAGGCGCCCTCCAGCGGCGGATGCATGCCGGTGACGTCACAGTCTCCCAGCGCCGTCGTGGTGGCCGTCCGCCTGTCGACGAGCGAGAGCTGGCCGCTTTGTGGCTCCCGCACCACCATCCAACGCAGGTCCCCGGACACGGCGAAGCCGCCCGGCACGTATTCGTCCCAGGTGGTGATATCGAGGCTCATCCGCGTCAGGCCGGGATCGGCCTGGACGAGCAGCGAGCGTCCATCCGGCGCGACCAGGGCGCGCTCCGCCCGATAGTCCAGGGGCCCCTTGCGGAACATCCAGCGCTGGGTGGCCTGGGGAAACCGGATGTAGGGATGCGCGCCGGAGAGCGCATCGGCGAACTCGGCGACGCGGCGTCCATTTTCGAAGATGCGTCCGAAGAGAGGGTTGGGCGTCCAGCGTGGTCGCCTCCGCGGGAACTCCGCGCGGCCCTGGGCTGCGCCGGGGGCTTTGTCACAGAGGCGAACGGCGAGCGCCGCGGAGAAGACGTCGTCGAAGGCCCAGAGGCTGCAATCGTCGTCGAAGGACGGCATGAGCGCGTGCCCTTCGAGTTTCGTCAGGGTGCGCAAGTTCCTGCCCGAGGGCACGTCTATCAAATGGAGGCTCACGTCTCCGCGCCGATCGCCGAGCACCGCCAGCTTGCTCGAAGGGGAGAAGGCGACCGAAGGGCCCGGGTCATGCGTGGTGATGCACCGGATACGGCGCGCCTCGGAGGTCAGGTCGTAGAGGCACGTCGTCTCTTCACCGCCCACCCAGGCGTAACGCGCGTCGCCCGACAACACGGCTTGGGTACAGGGCTCCTGGAAGGTCAGCTCGCGCAGCTTCTGGCCGGTGTTCGCGTCCCAGAGCTTCACCGTGCGGTCGAGGCTGGCGGACAACACGCGGTCGCCGCGCTCCGAGAACGAGATGGCGGTGACCTGGTCCTGGTGGGCTTCCGGGAGGGAGGGCACGGAGCCCGAAGCGCTCCACCGCAACAGGGCACCCTGGCGGCTCCCCAGCCAGAGCGTTCCATCTCCAGGTGAGAAGCCAAAGGCGTGCGTGTCCACGCCTGAAACGTCGGCGTGCAGCGAACGCATGCACTCCATCGGCGCGCCTTCCGGGCACAGGTCGACGGACTCGAACTCGCGCAGCAGGCGGGCGGTGCGGACGTCCCAGAGCCGGCTGACGAACCGCATGGACGGAGACAGCACGATGCCGCGAGTGACGAGATGCCGTGAGTCCGGGGAGAACGCGCCGACGGTGCGCGCCTCGAGCTCCGTGGACAAGGGCGCGGAGTAGAGGAACGCGATGATGGACTCGGTCAGCGCTTCCGTCACTTCATCCTGGGCCGCGTCCAGGCCTTCCTGGGGGCTTCCCGCGAGCTGGATGGCCCGGGTGAGCGCCTCCACCTCGCGCCCAGGGCTGCGCGACAGGCTCACCACGGCGTCGGCTTCGGAGATGCGCAGTTGCTGGGAGAGCCGTTTCGAGGTCGCTGCCTCGGCGGCCACGGCCAGCTCGGCGGCATCCTTCGCTTCCACGGCCTGTTTCTCTGACGCCACCGCCCGGAGGTAGAACCCGCTCACGCCTAGCAGGGCACTGACGGAGGCGCCCAGGGCTAGCCACAGGTTTCGTCGTGCCCGTCCTTGCCGCCGCCGCGCTGCTTCCTGGCCGCGCAGGACGTACCGTTGGGCCAGCGCGCTCGTCTGGTGCGCATGGAGGGCAAGCATCGCCTGCGCGCGGGTGAGCGCCTCGCCTCGCGGCAGCCGGTGCTCGGCTTCCTGGCGCTGCCGGGCGCGCTCCGCTTCCCACCACCGCTCCGCGTCGGCCTGCACGGCTTCGTGCCAGCGCCGGAAGGCCCGGTCCTCGGTGCGCAGCTTCACGAAGCGTTGCCAGTGCGTGAGGAGCGCGTCGTGAATCAGCTCCACCGTCTCTCGCCGCTGATGGCCATCCTGGGACGTCACCAGGAGCCGCCCGTTGACGAGCACCTGGAGCACCGCGTCCACCTCGGCCTGCTCACCCAGACGCCCGCGCAGCACCTCCAGCGGCACCCGGCGTCCCTTGTCCTCCAGGCCGCTGTCCGCCTCACCCAACTGCACCAGCTCCAGCAGCAGCCGGTCCGCCAGCCGGCGCTCCGAGGGCTTCAGCGGTTCGTAGACGCTGTCCGCCCAGCGCGCCAGGGCGCCGAGCAGCCCCGCGCTGGCGTTGAAGGACTCCAGGGTCATCGCGCCATCTCGCGACGCCTGCCACAGCTGCGTCAGCGCGACCTCCAGCAACGGGAGCACGGTGACGCGAGCGCCCGCGCCGGACTCCACGCGGAACTCCTCCTGCGCGGCCAGGGCGATGGAGTCCACCACCTCGGGCGGGTCGAAGCGCAGGCCCACCTCCCGGGCCGGGCCGGAGATGATTTCCCGAAGCTCCGAGGGCGTCAGCACCGACGGCACCTGCACCCGGTGCTCACCGAGCAGGGAGCGCAGCCTCGGCGCGCGCTCGGACAGCACCGCGTCGAACCCCTCGCGCAGCGCCACCACGCACGTCACTGGCAACGACGCGTCCGCGAGCGCGGAGAGCTGCTGGAGGAAGCGTTGATGCCGCGCCAGCTCCGAGCTGCTGCCGCGCAGGAGCACGTCCTCCAACTGGTCGATGACCAGCACCAGCCGCTTGCCTGGCTCCGGGTTCGCGGTCCGCCACGCCTGGACGCGCCCCGCCAGCTCCTCTCCAGCGGGCAGGCCCGCGCCCTCCAGCGCGGCGAACGGCTCGAGTCCCGGGCGCAGGGCCCGGACGTCCCAGTGCTGGCTGCCCGGAATGGACGTTCCACTCCGCAGCGCGGGAATCAGCCCCGCGTGGAGCAACGACGACTTGCCGCTGCCCGAAGGGCCGGAGACCTCCACGAACCGGGGCAGCTTCGCCAGCAGCGGCAGCAGTTGCTCGTCCAGCACCCGGCCGCGTCCCTTCCAGAACCGCGCGTCCGATTCACGGAACGACGCCAGGTCCCGGTAGGGGCAGTCCTCGGAAGCGCGCAGCGCCGGACAGCGCGCGAGCAGCTGCTCCGTGGGCGTCGCATACGCCTCCCGCGCCTCCGAGGCCGCGGCCTTGAAGCGCACCACGCCCACCACGCGCCGCGTCTGCTCATCGAAGAGGGGGCTGCCGCTGAAGCCCTCCCGGATGTCCGAGCCGTGCAGCAGCAGCTTGCGGAAGTCGCCGTCCCCCGTCGCGTAGCCGATGGTGCCGCGGGCCCAGGTGCCCGTGTCATCGAAGCCCCGTGGAAATCCGAACGTGGCGAAGCGGTGGTCCGCGCTCCGCTCCGCGCTGCCCAGGGGGAGCGGGGTGGAGGGCCCTCGGAGCGGGCGCGTCAACTCCAGCACCGCGAGGTCCGCCACCTCGGTCGGGCTCGATGCGTCGAGCCGCAGCCGCGCCGAGGCCTTCTCGTGGCTCTGAAGCACCTCCAGGCAGATGGCGTCTCGCTCGGTGTCGCCGAGCGTGTCGAGCACGTGCCAGCACGTCACCACCAGGCGCTCGGTGACGAAGAACCCTGTTCCGAGGACGTGCTGCCGATCCCTGCTCAACACGCGAACGACGCCTTCTCGGAGGTCACTGCCTTTCATGGTGCACGCGAAGCTAGCACGCGCACCCAGCGCTGATTCCAGGCGCACTCAGGAGGTGGATTCCGTCTCCGTGAGCGCTTCCACGACACGGCGGGCGGCCCGCCCCAGGGTGATGCCCGCGCGATGGTGGAGCTGGGGATGGAACGCGTGGGTGGCGTCGCCCGCCAGCTTCAGGGCCTTCAGCTCGCCCCGGCGCAGCTCGCGGGCGGCCATGTATTCGGGCAGCCACCCGAAGCCCAGCCCCTCCATGATGGCGGCCTTCTTCGCCGCGAAGTCATTGAGGTGCACCGTGGAGCGCGTCTCCAGCGCGCCGGTGCTGAGCTGGAGCCGCGGGTCCGAGCCGCGCACCGTGAGCACCAGGTGCTCGGCCAGATCCTCGTCCTTCAACGGTCCCCTCCGCCGGGCCAGGGGATGTCCCCGGTGGGCCACCAGGATGGCCTTGAGCTCCGGCAGGCGGTACGTGCGCAGGCCCGGCACGGTGGGCGGCAGCAGCGTCACCATCAGGTCCGCCTCCTCGCGCGCGAAGGCCGCCTCCACGCCGGAGAGGAACTCCGCGGAGACGTGGAAGCGGGTGCTGGCGCCCTCGGCGCGCAGCTCCTTCACCACGCGAAGCAAGGGCTCGGCGGGGAAGATGCCGTCGAAGACGATTCGCAGCGCGGGCTCCCAGCCGGCGCGAATCTCCGCGCACGCCGCCTCCAGCTCGCGCTCGGCGACCAGCAGCTTGCGGCAGTGCTCCAGGATCCGTTCCCCGGCGGGCGTCAGCCGGGTGCGGTAGCCGCGCCGGTCGAGCAGCGTCAGCTCCGTCTGCGTCTCGAGCGTGCGCAGCGCGTACATCACCGCCGTGTGTCCCTTGCGCAGGGCCTCCGCCGCGGCGGTGAAGGTGCCGTGGCGGGCGAGGGCGTCCAGGGCGCGGGCCTGCTCCAACGTGACGTTCATGCCCGACATTGTGCAATTTTCAGACAAGCCCAGGCACTTCTTTGGGGAAGGCCCCCATGGCTTGTTCATGCCCGGGGTTCGCGGGACTTGGAGCCTCTAATCCGGAGTAGCCGGGTTTGTGTTTCACGCGCAGTCTCAAGTGACACGGTGCCAACACGCCGCGTCACGTATTTCCCTCTCGGGGACGTCGTCGTTCGGGATTCTCAATGTCTGCTGGCTGCGTAGAGTGCGGGCAGAGATTTTCATCCCGAGGAGTCGCCCATGGTTCGTGGTTGGCAGCGGTGGAGCGCGTGCGGAGTCCTGGGTGGGTGGGCGCTGCTGAGTCTTCCCGGGGCCGCGCTCGCGAAGGCGCCTCCGCTGCAGCAGGTCACCAGCTGGGTGCACCAGTCCGGCAGCCCGCGGGACGAGCTGGCACAGGCGGTCACCACCTCGGGCGACGCCGTCTATACGGCGGGCTACACCAGCGGGCAGCTCGGCGCGGACCCCTCGGCGGGGGGCCAGGACGCCTACGTTTCGAAGTACGACGCCGCGGGCGCGCTGCTGTGGACGCGGCAGTTGGGAACGTCCGCGAACGACCGTGCGCTCGCGGTGTCCGCGGATGAGGCCGGCAACGTCTACGTCGCGGGCTACACGTGGGGCAGCTTCAGCTTCTACGAGAACGCCGGCGGCACGGACTTGTTCATGGCGAAGTACGACGCGAAGGGCGTCTTCCAGTGGGTCCGGCAGTTCGGCACCGCCACGGATGACTACGCCACGGGCATCGCCGCCACACGGCTGGCGTCACAAGACGCCGTCTTCGTCAGCGGCTACTCGCTGGGGCGCTTCGATGGCTCGGCCCCGCAAGGCAACTACGACGTGGTGGTGGCCAAGTTCGACACGGGCGGCAATCCCTATTGGCTGCGGCAGTTCGGCTCCGCGCGCAGTGACGTGGCGCTGGGCGTGGCCGTGAGCCGCGACGAGGACGTCTACGTCACCGGCTACACCTTCGGCAGCCTCGACGGCGTGACGAACCCGGGCAACACGGTGGACCTGTTCCTGACGAAGTACAGCGTCCTGGGCGAGCCGCGGTGGATTCGACAGCTCGGCTCCTCGCATGACGAGTTCGGCACCGGCGTCGCGGTGGCGGACGATGGCGGCGTCTACGTGTCGGGCTACACGTCGGGCGCGCTGGAGGGAGACGTCCGCCTGGGGTCCTATGACGCCGTGCTGGTGAAGTACGACACCGAAGGCAACTGGCATTGGACGCGGCAGCTGGGCACGGCGACCACCGACTACGCGCAGTCGGTGGCGGTGGGCAAGGAGGGCCGTGTCTACCTGGCGGGGTTCACCTCCGGCGCCATGGGCGGCGAGCCGTCGCTCGGGAGCACCGACATGTTCCTGGCCAGCTACGACAGCCACGGCACGTGGCTGGATTTCCGGCAGGTGGGCTCCGCGGCGGCGGACCGTGGCCAGGGCGTGGCCACCGCGCAGGACGGCGCCGTCTATCTGGTGGGCTCCACCTTGGGGCAGGCGTCCAGCTTCCCCAGCGCGGGTGGCTACGACGCGGTGCTGTACCGCTTCCTGGATGGCGCCACGTTGCCGGATGAGCCAGGGCCGTGGGGACCCCGAGGGGACTCCAAGGGCCTCTGAGTCGTTCGCCGTCCAGCACGGGACATCGCGCGCGGGGACGCTCCGCCAGCGCGCGCCGCCGCGCTACGCTTCCGCCATGAGCCAGCAGGGCGACGGCGCGGCGACGGCCCGCTACAAACAAGCGGCCGCTGAATGGGCGGTGGACGGCTTCCTCCAGCCGGGCATGGTGGTGGGGCTGGGCACGGGCAGCACCGCGGCCTTCGCCGTCCAGCGGTTGGCCGCGCTGCGCGCGCGGGGGCGGCTGTTGGACGTGGTGGGCGTGCCCACCTCCCGCGCCACGGAGGCGCTGGCGCGCTCATGGGGCGTGCCCGTGACGACGCTGGACGCGCACCCCGTGCTGGACGTCACCATCGACGGCGCGGACGAAGTGGCGCCGGACCTGTCCCTCATCAAGGGCGGAGGTGGCGCGCTGCTGCGCGAGAAGATCGTCGCGCAAGCAAGCCAGCGCGTCGTCATCGTGGTGGACACGGGAAAGCTGACCCCCGTGCTGGGCACGCACGGGCCGGTGCCGGTGGAGGTGCTGGCGTTCGGTTGGCGCTCCCAGGCGCGGTTCCTCGAGTCGCTCGGCGCGCGCGTCTCCGTCCGGCACGGCGCCGGCGGCGCGCCCTTCCTCACGGACCAGGGCAACCTCGTGCTCGACTGTGCCTTCGGTCCCATGGACGCGCCCGCGTCGCTGGCCGCGAGCCTGGGCGCGCGCGCGGGAATCATGGGCCACGGTTTGTTCCTCAACCTCACCACGGACCTGGTGGTGGCCGGGCCGCGCGGCGTGGAGCACCGCGCGCGGTGAAGTCAACTCGGTGTGCCCGCACACCCGGAGTCCTCCCGCACCCAGAAGACAAACAGCGTCAACGTAGGCGGCTGTGTGGCCAGTATTTTATGTATTCCTTGCATTCACCGCTTCGCGGCGCCAATCCCAGCGCAATCCCGCAGCTTGCCTGGACGTCCAGGGGCTTTGAAGCGCCGCGCTAGAATCGTGACGGAGCGTGTCGGTGAAGCGGTTAGAATCGTCCGCCAGCCAGCACTTCAGAGGGGGCCCATCTGGGGGGAGCTGGTCCGAGGGTGCCTTGCGTATGCGACTCTTCCGTTTCTCCGTTTCCGCGGCCTTGCTGCTGTCAGCGGCGTCGTGCTCTTCCGACAAGCCCTCGCCAGGGGCGCCTCCTGAAGTCGACGAGGCCTCGGCGACGCGTGTGCGGCGCATGACGCGCGCGGAGTACGACAACAGCGTCAACGCCATCTTCCCCACGACGGTGCCGCTGGTGATGACGTACGCCTTCGCGCCGGAGGACACCATCCTCGGGTTCTCCACCCACGACCGGCTGCAGGTCACGTCCTTGCTGGCGGACCAGATTGACGTGGCCGCCAACAACCTCGCCGAATACGGCAAGGTTCAGCTGCGCGCGGACTGGACGTGCGCGGCGGACGTGCCGGAGCTGGAG
Organism: Myxococcus sp. AM010; assembly: GCF_013372585.1. Lineage (NCBI taxonomy): Bacteria > Pseudomonadati > Myxococcota > Myxococcia > Myxococcales > Myxococcaceae > Myxococcus > Myxococcus sp. AM010. The sequence goes on along the minus strand of NZ_JABXEO010000120.1, from coordinate 6,187 downwards.
TGCGCGGAGAAGTTCATCCGCGGCATCGCCTCGCGCGCCTACCGCCGGCCCGTCACCGATGACGAGGTCGCCGACTTCCTGGTGCTGTGGCGGGAGGCGCGCAAGGGGACGGACCCGGCCACCTCTGCGCGCGTCGTGCTCCAGGGCATCTTCTCCTCGGCGTCCTTCCTGTATCGCACCGAGCTGGGCGCGGAGGGCGCGGGCGCCAACCAGGTGGTGCGGCTGACGCCGCATGAGGTCGCCACCGCGCTGGCCTTCGCCATCACCGCCGGCCCCGCTGACGCGGCGCTGCTGGCCGCGGCGGAGGCGGGCCAGCTCGACTCTCCGGACGAGCGTGAGAAGCACGCCCGCCGGCTGCTGGCCACGCCCGCGGCGCAGAAGCACCTGTACCGCTTCATCGAGGAGTGGATGGGCCTCACCGGCCAGGCCAACCTCACCAAGAACAACCAGGTGTTCCCGGCCTTCAGCGCGGCCTTCAAGGTCTCCAGCCAGGCGGAGACGCGGGACTTCATCAACCACATCCTGAAGGAGCGCAACGGCTCCGTCCGCGAGCTGCTCAACGCCGACTACACCTACGCCGACGCGCGCATGGCGTACTTCTACGGCTCCCAGCCCACCACGCCGGACGGCACCCCGGGCCGGCTGCCGCTGCCGCCCGAGCGCGCGGGCATCCTCACCCACGCCAGCGTGCTGGCCACCTACGCGCTCTTCGACTCCAGCTCGCCCATCCGCCGCGGCAAGTTCATCCTGCACCGGCTGCTGTGCCGCGAGGTGCCGCCGCCGCCGGCCACCATCTCCATCATCCCGCCGGAGCCGGTGCTGGACCGCACCACGCGTGAGCGCTTCGCCGCCCACACCAACAACCCGACGTGCGCGAGCTGCCACCGGACCCTGGACCCCATCGGCTTCGGCTTCGAGGACTTCGACGGCCTGGGCAAGCACCGCACGGAGGAGAACGGCCTGGCGGTGGATGCCTCCGGCGCCGTGGAGCTCGCCCATGGCACCGTCCCCTTCACGGGCGCCGCGGCGCTGGCCCGCGTGCTGGCGACCAGCGATGACGTGGGGGACTGCGTGCCGCTCCAGCTCTTCCGCTTCGCCATGGGACGTGACGAGGCCCCCGTCGACGAGCACATGCTGGCCGACATGCGGTCCATGTTCCGGGCCAACCCGGAGTGGCGGCTGGGCGACGCGCTCGTCGGCCTCGTGCGCTCCCCGTATTTCGTCCACCGGCGTACCTCTTCCCCCGAGTAGCCCCATGCTCCGCGAACTTTCCCGACGCTCCCTGCTCCAGGCGCTGGCCGGCTCGACGGCGGCGCTCCCCTTGGCCAACCTGCTCGGCACCACGGACGCCTACGCCCAGGGCACCGCGCCGCCGCTGCGCTTCGTGGCCCTGTTCACCTCTCACGGCTGCCTTCCGGAGTTCTGGAATCCCCAGGGCTCGGAGTCGAACTTCACGCTCGACTTCCCCAACTCCATGCTCGCGCCGCTCCAGCCGCACCGGGACAAGCTCCTGGTGCTGGACGGCCTGGACTACCAGGTCCTCTACGAGCAGGGCTTGACGGGCCATGAAGGCGGCCCGGTGACGTTCCTCACCGGCAGCAAGGTGAACACCGGCAGCGGTGACCACCTGCCGGAGAGCGCCTCGCTGGACCAGGTGCTGGGCAACCACATCGGCGGTGGCACGCGCTTCCGCTCCCTGCAGCTCAACGCCTGGGAGCAGTTCGGCGGCCAGCACGTCTACAACAGCATCAGCTTCACGGCGAACGGCTCGCGCGTCCCCTTCGAGCGCGACCCGGCCAACGTGTACCAGCGCCTCTTCGGTAACGCGCCCTCGCCTACGGCCGACCCGGCGCAGGTGGAGGGCAACCGGGCGCGCCGCAAGAGCCTGCTGGACTTCCTGGTGAAGGACGCCACGCGCCTGCGCAACCGCCTGGCGGGCGCCGAGCGCCAGAAGCTGGAGACGCACCTGGAGGCGCTGCGCGACATCGAGCGGCGCCTGGGCACGCTGAGCACGGACCCGGCGCCCACGCCCCAACTGCAGTCCGGAGACGCCGCGTGCGCCGCCGGCCTCTCGGTGCCGTCCTATGGCCTGGGCGGCCTGGGCAACCTCGGCAACATGCCGACGCTGACGCGGCTGCACCTGGACCTCATCGCGCGCGCCTTCGCGTGTGACCTCACGCGCGTCGTCACCATGACGATTCCGGGGCCGTCCATGCCCTGGCTGGGCATCCACGAGGACACGCACAACGACCTGGCCCACCTGCTGGACGTGCAGGAGGAGCCCCGCCGGTCCGACATCCGCGCGAAGATGGTGCAGGTGCAGCGGTGGTACGCCGAGCAGCTCGCCTACCTGATGACCCAGCTGGCCGCCATCCCGGAGGGCAGCGGCACCGCGCTGGACAACACACTCATCTACTGGGGCAACGAGCTGGGTGACGCGTCCGGCCACATGAACGTGCGCGTCCCCACCGTGCTCGCGGGCGGGGCGGCAGGCCGCTTCCGCATGGGCCGCTTCCTGCGCGTGCGCCCCGCGGGCTCCAACCCGCTGGGCGGCTGGACGGGCCCCGGCACGCCGCTCACGGGCGCAGTGGCGCACAACAAGCTGCTGGTCTCCATTGCCCGGGCCTTCGGCGTGAATGTGAATACGTTCGGCCACCCCGACTACACGGGGGAGCTGCCGGGCCTCACCTGAGCGGCGCTCGGACATGAAGTCCGGGCCCCGGTGGAAGCGGTGTGCTTCCGCCGGGGCCTTCGTGTTTCTTCAGGGCGCCGCGGTGGTGGGCGGGGGGGCCTCGCCCCGCCAGCGGCGCAGCAGCTCGCTGGCGCTGCCGCCGCGTTCCAGCTGGGCGTGAGTCACGGCGTTGGACGCGTCCAGGTGGATGACGAAGGCCAGCGTCGGCTCGCCGCGCAGGTGGTAGCGCAGGTCGGCGATGCGCACCCTCCGGCCACCGTCCTCGAGCGGCTCCCACTGCACGAGCGGGAAGCGGGCCCAGGCGAGCGCCTCGCGCACCGTCGGCACGGCCCGCACGTCCTCCGGCAGCGTGCTTCCGAAAGCCTCCGCGCGCCGGGCCTCGGCGGGCGGGCCCAGCACAGAGACAGCTCCGGCGGCGAAGACGTCGCCGGGCAGCGTGGCCACGTAGCGCCACGTGCTCACGGAGAAGGGCTGGGGAAAGACGCGCACGGCCTGCGCGGCGGGGTAGGCCGCCTCCACCCGCTGCGTCAGCACGGCCCAGGTGGCCACGCGGAAGCCCACGTACACGACGGAGCACGCCGCGCTCCACAGCAGCGCCCGTCGCCAGGCCGCGCGCCGGCGCCAGGCCAGGACCGCGCCGGCGAGCAGGGGCAGCGTCACCCAGGGGTCCACCACCATCGTCCAGTCCAGGCTCAGGCGGCTGTCGGAGAAGGGCAGCAGCACCCGCGTCCCCCAGCCCGTCCACAAGTCGGGCAGCAGGTGCGCGAAGACGACGGAGGCCAGGCTGGTGAGGAACACGGGCGCCAGCCGCGCGCCGCGGAAGCAGGCGCGGGCGGCCAGCGTGGCGGTGAGCGCCACCAGCGGCGCGGCGATGAGCGCGTGGGACAGCCCCCGGTGGGCCTGGAGCGCCACCGTCACCGCGTCGCCGCGCGCCAGCAGGGTGTCCAAATCTGGCAGCTCCGCGGCGAGCACCGACGCCACCAGCACCGCGCGGTCCGTGGGGGAGGCGCGCTCCGGGGCGCCGGGGCGCACGTCGGGCCCGCGCATGGCGCCAATGGCGAGCCCGAGCAGTCCGTGGGTGAGGTTGTCCATGACGTGGCTTCGTCTACCGCCCCTCGGGCCGCGTGGCCAGCGGCGGGGGAGGCGCCATCCGCCCGGCCCCTGAAACGGCGAAGCGGGACGCCAGGAATCCTCTGGCGTCCCGCTCCAGGTGTGGCGTCACCGGGCCAGGCCCGGCGTCAGACGGTGGCTACCCGCCCAGCGCGCCGTTGATGAGCGGCGCGACAATCTGCATGCCCGGGTCCTCGGCGTTGTAGCCGTTGGCGGGCTCGTAGATGCGGATGCGCTGGTTGCCGTTGATCCACCGCGACAGGAACGTGTCCATGCCCACGAACTCGCTGTAGCACTTGTACGTCTGGCTCCACGGGAACTCGAGGTACTCGTACCAGTGGCGCTTCTTCTCCATCTGCTGGCAGGCGTGCGCGCCGATGAAGGTGATGATGGTGCTGCAGTGGCTGGAGTTGATGGCGCGCTCGTGCGGGATGAAGTAGCTGAAGTTGTTGTACTTGTTCAGCTCGGTGACCAGCGCGTCCTGGTCCTGCTTCCAGTAGCCCAGCACGGACTCCTTGTCGTTGGGCGCGTGGAAGCGCTCATAGGAGAAGCGCGAATAGTTGTAGTCGCGCGAGTAGCCCGTGTAGGCCAGCTGGTCGTTGGGGAACTCCTGCGCCACCATGCGGTTGATGGTGCCGAAGTCGCCCTGGCTGAACGTGCCCGGCAGCAGCGAGAAGACGGAGTTCAGATTCCACGACTGGCGAATCTTCTCGTGCAGCGCGCGCGAGCGGAAGTTCGCGTTGGGCGCCAGGAAGATGGGGCCGGAGTCGTTGAGCAGGTAGCCCTGCGCCGGGTTGATGGCCTTGCGCACGAAGTAGTAGCCGGCCGCCGTCGCCGTGCCACCCGCGCTGTAGCCCGTCATCAGCATCTTCTGGACGTTGGGGAACTGCGTCTTCGCGTAGTTCGCCACCGCCAGCGTGTTGACGTAGCCGTTGTGGTGCCACGTCAGCGGCGGGTTCTGCCCCGTCGAATCGACGTAGGTGGCCGCGTTGTTGCCCACGTGCACGTCACCGGTGCAGTACGGCACGTAGACGATGTTCCAGTTCTTCGTCACCAGGTCCGTCTTGCTGCGGCCCGGCAGGCCCGGGTCCGCGCCGTTGACGAGCGGCGACACGTACTTGGCCGTGAACTGGGTGATGTAGTCGTCGGCGATGCCGTTCGGGTTGGCGGCGCCCAGCTGGCCCGCGCGGCCGCTACACGTGTCGTAATCCCAGCACGCGCCGCCACCCTCGAAGAGGAACATCAGGTTGGGCGAACCCGTGCGGTGCACCCAGAACTTGAACTGGGAGCCATTGCCACACTTGGTTCCCGGCAGCTCCACCTTCTGCCAGTTGTAGTTGTTGCCACCGTCCACCAGCACGTCGACGATGGAGGACATCACCACCTCCGCGCGTGCGGCTGCGGGCACGAGCGCGGCGGCCGTGAGTCCTGCAAGGACCAGGTTCTTCATTCGGGGACCTCCGGGTTTAGTTGGAAAAGCCGTGTATACAATGGCGTTGCATCAGAGTCAGGAGGTTTGTGGTTGTTTCATGTCGCCGACGAGCGGGACGTAGGTGCCGCATTGCGCTAAAGAGACAACGCATTGCGGCATTGGAGTAATGCATTGCGCCATTCGCGGTGGGAGGTTGCCGGGCCCACGCCGTGCGCGGTATTCGGAGCAGCATGGCCGTGAATGCATGGAGGAAGGGCCTGCCCGGCCTCGTCTTGGCGACGGTCCTCGTGGTGGCGGCGCTGGTGTACGCGCTTCGCCAGGACGCGGAGCCGGTGACGCCGGAGGTGCCCGCCGTCGTCCAGACGGCCGCCACGCCCGTGGCGCCGCAGGCCGTGGCGCGCACGCCGCCGCCTCCGCCGCGGGCCACGCCGCCGCCGTTGGACCTGACGCGGCCGCCCGAGGAAGTGCCGGACGACAACGCGCCCAAGGTGCACCCGGTGGACCTGCAGGTGATTCGCGCGAAGCTGCCCGACAACCTCTACTGGCGGATGGGCGCGCCCACCCAGGACCCGGCCGAGCTGGAGCGCCGCGAAGGGGAGTCCCGCCGCTGGAACGAGCTCTATGGCAAGGTGCTGTCCGCCGATGCCACGGTGGAGCAGATTCGCGAGTACTACGGCCACCGTCGGCAGGTTTCCGAGGACTTCATCACCTTCTCCACCGAGGTGCTGACCCGGTTCGGTGACGTGCTGCCGGAGCGGGATCGGGGACTCTACGAGCTGAGCATCAACATGCACCGCACGCGGCTGGCGGAGCTGCCGGGGCAGGAGCAGGACGCGCTTGACCGGCGGGAAGCCCAGGAGCGCCGCCGCGAGGCGTGGCGCCAGGGCCAACAGTCACCCTGAGCGCTCTTTCGGGCGGCCGGGGGGACTGTCCACCTCCGGACAGTGTCTCCG